>JAFLEG010000150.1 GCA_017302195.1 Verrucomicrobiota bacterium | reverse complement strand
AACAACGAGGAGAACGGCCTGGGGGTGCCGCTGCCGCGCGGTCGCACCCGCTTCTACCGCCAGGATGACGCCGACGGACGCCTGGAGTTCACCGGTGAGAACTCCATCGAGCACACCCCCAAGAAGGAGCGGGTCCGCATCTACACGGGCGATGCCTTCGACCTGGTGGGCGAGCGCAAGCGCACCGACTTCGTGATGAGCCAGCGCCAGGACGAGATGGAGGAGGCCTTCGAGATCCGCGTGCGCAACCGCAAGACCGAGGCCGTCGAGGTGCGGGTGGTGGAGCGTCTCTACCGCGGGATGAACTGGAAGCTCCTCGATCCGTCCCACGCCTTCGAGAAGACCGACGCCCAGGGCGTCGAGTTCCGCATCACCGTCCCTGCCGACGGCGAGACCGTGGTGCGCTACCGCGTGCGGTACGAGTGGCGGTGAACTTCCTGCCGTTCAGGCGTGCCGCATCTGCTCCAACTCCGCCCTCAGCGGAGCCCAATACGCGCGATCGGCGGTACGTTCCGCACGCGCCTCAGCCTCCAGGCCTGATTCAATTTCGGCCTCGTCGCCCTGCAGCGCCGCATTTAACAGAGGGCGGACCCCGCGGCCCTGGCCGCAGCCTCCTTGGGAAACAGGTGCGCCAATTCGATGAGCAGTTCCGGGGTCCGGCCCTCCTGCAGCCACAGCCGCGCACGCTCCAGGGAGGGCGTGCCCTGACAGGCGACGCGATCCGCCTCGATCAACCGGCGGATCATGGGCCAGTCCTTGTCGCGTTGCGTCTTCTTGGCCCGGACTAGATCGCCCAGTGCCATCAACTCGTAAACCGTTCCATCGTCGCCCTCCAGCGTGGTGCGGCGCTCCCAAAGTTCGGCAGACTCCGCAACGCCCCGCATCTTCGACATCACGTCAATCCGCAAACCGGAGGCTTCCGGGTGCCGGCACCGAATACGAACGGCGTGCCCGCGTTGCAGAAGCCGGAGTGAAAGCGGCGGCACGGCGATCACCGACGCCTGCAGTGCCCGCAGGGCCGCGTTCATCGGCGTCGGCGTTCAGGGCGAAGTCGGTATCCCGGCTAAACTCCGCCGCGCCGTAAAACACGCAGGCCTGCCCGCCCATCAACAGGGCGCGCACCCCGCAGCTCCGGAAAGTCAAAAGGACTTTGTGAATCGGGTTCGGGATCAAGGCTGCCTCCTTGGGCGAGATACTGCGTCCATAGCACCATGCTCTCCCGCCAGCGCTCCAGCGGCGTCAGCCGCAGCCAGTCCTGCGCTTCGCTTTCCGGATCGCCATGCATCGCCACGACCCTGACAGCGGGACTGGCCGATGCCAACCGACCCGTTCCCACGAGGCCCCTTTCATCGACGGTTGGGTCAGGCCACCCTCGCAGGGCTCCTCCCTGCCCAAGGGTATCGACAGATGTCCTGTCCCTTGCTGACCCTCCGGCTGAGCATCCACATCACCTGGGTTCTGGCTTGGGGACGATCGCCGCCTCGATCCATCCGAGATCCAACACTCCAGTCTGTGGATCCGCAGGAACATGAACGGGCATCTGGACCTGAAGCAGGTGGGCTGGTCGTTGGACGACACGGGTTGATGCGGGCTCGGCCATCTCCAGCAGGGTCAGTGAAAAGCGATAGTCTCCGGGCTCGACGGAGTCCGCGACGAACTCGCCTGCGGAGGTCACCGTCAGGAAGCGGGCCAGACGCCTCGCCTCCTCAATGGCCTCCCGATTCGCGGGCTGTTCCCGCCAGCGGGCCAGTCCCTCGGAGTCGCCCATCAGCTCTGTCGGAGGGATGGGAGACCCGGGGTGAATCGTGCCGATCCAGCGCGAATGTTCCGGGATGCGGAAGCCCGTGGGAAACCGGATGCGCCCAGAGATCCGATACCCACCTCCCAGCAGGACCCGGGCGGATTCTCCCGGACCCAGGTGAACCCGCGTGGTCATTCCCGGCTGATGGCTCGTCGGTCCGTGCGAGGCAACCACCGCCCGCACCTGGCTGACGTCCCAGTCCCCCGGAGGAATCGTTGTGAAGGTGGCCCGCCCGTGTTCATCGGCGGCGATGATTGCGTTCTCGAACTCCAGCTCCAGGTTCGGGTTGCCCGTGGCCACCGGGTGAATCCAAACCCGGTGGGCGGCGGTATCCGTCCCGGTGAATTCCACGTCGATTTGGGACCAGGGTTGGAGGCTCAACTCAGCGGTCCCCTCCAGGGACTCCATCAGTGTTCTCGCGAAGCCTTCCGGATGCGCCATCAACACCTGCACTGTCCCCGCGTCCCGTGGCAGCCGCACCTGTCCCCGGACATCCGTGGTGCGAAATGCCGAAGGGTCATGACCGCGGGTGCGCGTGAAGTGCGTTCCCGCCAGCCACAGACGGTCTCCGGCCGCAACCATGCCCACCTCGGCACCTGCGGCCGGATGGCCGTCCGCCCGCAGCACGGTCAGGAGGAGTTCCTCGGCAGGTTCCAGAAGTATTTCCAAGGGCACCTCACCCTCGTCCAATGACAACGGATGGGAGATCCAGGATCGAAACCCGTCCGCCTCGATCTTGACGACCACCCGCGAATCTCCAGTGCCCCGGACCGGCAGCTCATGGACGGCTTGGCGGAATCGCCCGCCTTCGAATCGTCGCCACTGGTGTTCGTTTTCCTGGAACCGGACCTGCGATTGGCCGTTAACACCGTCCAGGGACAGGTAGCCCACCACCAACCGGAAGGACGGAATCACCTCGCTGGTATCCGCTCGTCGGACCGCTCCGTGGACCACCAGCGTGGCGGCGCGCTCCAGGATCACCTCGTGCTCGACACCATCGGCCGCAACCGGCACCGCGAAGCGCATCTCGTATCCCTCGGCAAAGAAATCGAGCCGGGGCGATCCCGTAGGGGCATCGGTCCATTGTCCACGACCTTCGGCATCGGTGCGGTCCGCGAAGCCCACCAGGGGAGGAGGGGGTGGCCAGCCGGGTTTCGGCGAGGTTTCCCATGGATTCACGCTGAAGGAGAACCACGCATTGCTCACCGGCTGGCCTGCAGCATTCGACACCCGCAGCCGGAGCGTGCTCGCGCGTGCCAGGGGAATCTCAATCCTCCCGCCATCGTCCGATGCGCCCAGCGCGAAGCGCCCGGGTGCGAAGCCGGAGGCAGTGACCTGGATCCACTGATTACCGGAGGGGCATCCCGCCAGTTCAAATGATCCGTCGGTTGAGGTGAACGTCTCCCGCAGGACGGGTTGGGTGAGCCGCACCCGGGCCTCGGCGACCCCCAATCCGAGATCATCCACCACCGTGCCGCGCACCACACGGCCTGGGTTCAATCGGAGGACCTGCGACTGGAGGCCTAGGGCAGCCGCAACGTCGGGATGACTCCCCAAGGCGAGGGACTCCGAGGGTTGATGCTCAGGGTGCTGGGCGACGATGCGGCAGCGAGTGACTGCTTCAGGGGCCACCCGGGTCACGCTCCAGTTTCCCAGCTCGTCGGTGGTGACAGAGATGTCACCAAACTCATGACTCTCGCTTCCATGGATCGCCGACGGCATGGATTCTCTCCAAATGATCACTTTCGCGCCGACAGCGGCATTTCCATCGGGATCCACGACCCGCCCGCCCCAGTGGACTCCGCGCTCCAAACGCAGGACATGATTGGTGGGTATTTGCTGGCCCAGCGGCGGCTCCCATCGCAGCCGCGTGTCGGCGAATCCTTCGGTCCGCGTGGTGAGATCCAGGAGCAGGACGTTTGTCGGCACCCGGATCGAGACCACGCCGCCGCGTGTGGTGGCCACCTTGCGCGACAGCGACCCCAAGGGACCCGGGCCTGTTCGGACGAAGTGGTCCAGCATGACGTTGGGAATCGGGGCTCCGGAGTCCTTGGCCACCACCGTCAGGACGAGGAAGCGGTCTGTCTCCAACGGCCTGGCCGAAGGGACCAGTGGAACGGCGGCTGCCTCCCCTGAACTGCCCTGCGGGGCGGTGCCTGGGTCATTCAGCCCCTCCCGCGGAATCATGGCGGACGTTGCGCTGTCGGTTGCACCTGGGCCTGGGGGATGGCCAAAGCGCAGTGCGGACAGGAGGCCCGTCACGGTGAGCAGTGCGACCCCGGCCACGCCAAGAGTCAGCACCGCACCTCGGGGAAGCCGGCGAACGACTGGAGATCGCGTCACACCACCCGGGGCCAAACGTGCACCGATGCGGGTCACGAGTCCGGCCGGCGCCGCGGTGACCGCGTGCCGGGCAATCAGAATCCCCAGGGCATCGGCGGCCGATACCACTCCGCGTCGGCCCAGCGCCTCTCGCAGGGCCTCCAGTGCCCGCGAGATCCTCATGCGCGCCGCATTTTCCGAGATGCCCAGTCGCTGTCCTATTTCGGCATGCGACTGGCTTTCAAAGAATCGCAGCAGGACGGCGTGGCGATCCGGATCCGGCAGTTCTGCCATGGCATCGTCGAGCACCGCGCGAACCTCGTTCCATTCGGGCGGGGGAGCGGGTGGAGTGATCAGGTCGGTCATGGCTGCATAACGTGCCTCGCGGACCCGACGTCGCCCCTCGCCACGCCGATAGGCCGCAGCCGCCACGCGGACGCTGGAGTACAGCCATCCGCAGAGGCAGGGATGATTTGCCAGGCGCATGGATTTCTCCGCGAGGTCGGTGAAAACCGCCTGGGTGACCTCCTGGGCTGCTCCGGCGTCCTCCAGGGTCTGGCGCAGGGCGGCGGAGTACACCAGATCCACATGCCGTTGGAGCAGTCGGGAGAAGGCGTCTTGGTCACCAGCCTCCCCGTAGAGACGCAGCAACTCGGAGTCCGCAATGTTCATCTCACCCTCCTTCTGCCGCCGATCCCGAAATCGCACGAAGAATCGCCGGCCGGAAGTGAGCGGCAGGGCATTGGCGACCCGAGTGCCTCCACACGGTAGCCTTCACTGGAGTTCACCGCGAAATGGCCCGGACGGCGTTGCTGGCCGCCGAGGCGAGACTGCGATCCGACCCTTCTTGAAGCCGTCGAAGGTCGGGCAGGGCCGGTGCGGCATTGGAACCAAACTCCGCCAAGGCGTAGGCAGCCACCCGTTGTAAATCCCATTGCTGCTGGACCAAGATCCGCCGCAAGGCCGGCACGGACTCCTGCGGTTCGAGATGCAGCGCACCGAGAATCCACACGGCACGTCTTGCCTGGCGGGCATTCCCCGACTCCACACGTTGAATCAGGGTCGGAATGGCAGGTCGTGCCTGTGGGCCCATGGACACCAGGCCCTCCATGGCCGCTTCGCTTCCCGGGAGATGGGTGTTGGTCACCAGGCTGAGAATCGTTGGCCAGGCGTCGGGACCCGCGGTGCTCAACGCCTGCGCCGCGAAGGAAGCGGCGTGCTTTTGTCCTGTGGCAGCGATGGTGGCGAGCTCGGGAATGAACGGCGTCAACCGTGGCCCCAGGATCTGCATGGCTTCGAGCGATGCAAAGGCCCGCCACCGCCAGGGATCCACTCCCGAGCCCCTCGAAGGCGCCCACGCGTCTGGCAACAGGCTTCGAGGAACCCGTTCCCTCGCGCGCGCCACCGTCCTCCAGACGAGGCCTGCCGTGGGGGAAGGCTCGTAGCGAATCCATTCGATATACCACGGCATGGCGGTCGTTCCGATCTCGACGATCGCATTCGACGCCTCCAGCCAGCTTTGGGAGCTTCGATCGGGATGGTTGATCCACAATCCCGACTCGACATGCTTCAGCCATCCGCTCAATGAACGGCCCTGATGACGCGGCTCCGCGAGGTGTCGTCTCTGGGCAAGGAAACCCAATGCCAGCAAGCTCAGTGCGAGAAGGGTGGCGAGACCAGCAACCTGCTTTTGGAGTCGGGGCATTGGGCTTGGTCGCAGTTCCTGACGTCCGCGAAGCCGGTGGAAACTCGGTTACTCAGGGTTGTCGGCAGCGTCAAGCAGCCCTTCTCTGAGACCTTCGCGTCCTCCGCGTGAGGCTTTTCCTTCCAGAGATGGCTCACGCAGAGGCCGCGAGGGATGCCAAGGGGGCTTTTTTGCGGCCGGGCATTCCGTCAATCAACGCGTGGGCCGACAGCCTATCCGCGGATCGCCTGGAGATTCTCCAGGCAGCGGCGGGCGGTCTCGAGTTCGGAAAAGCGGCTGCCCTCCTGTTCGATCAGGTAGTACTCCACGCCGCCCACGGTTTCGGCGACGTCCAGGAGTTCCTTCCACCGGCCAATGCCTTCGCCGAGCAGCACCCGGTACTGCTTCTGCGGATCGGAGGACCAGTCCTTGAGGTGGTAGGTCCGGATCCGGCCGGCGTTGGCCCGGACGAACGCGATGGGATCGGCGCCGGCGGCGAGGCAGGTGGCCACATCGAGTTCGAAAAACACCTCCCGAGGGGTGTTGCCGGTGAGGATGTCCACGGGGCGGACTCCGTCCACCGGACGGAAATCCACGTCCCAGTTGTGATAGCCCACGCTCAGACCTTCCGACCCGAGCGCCGCGGAGGCCCGGGCCAGCACGGCGGCGGTGCGCCGCCACCCGTCGAGGTCGGGCTGCGGCCCGGCGTGGGCCATGATGACCCGGCGGCTGCCCAGGATGTGGTTGAGTTCCACGATCCGCGGCAGCGCCGGTGCGGCAAAGTCCGCGGCGGCGGTGTGGTTGGAATGGCAGCGCAGTCCGAGGTCGTCCAGTTGGCGGCGAACCTCCCGCGCGCGCTCCGGAGTCCAGGCGGCGTAGGGCGCCCAGAACTCGACGCAATCGTATCCCATGCCGCGCACCGCCCGGAGCGTCGCCAGGAGATCCCGCTTCTCCTCGCCGCGGACCGAGTACATCTGCAGGCCGACGGGTATGGGGCGTGACGCCCGGTCCTCCGCGGCCAGGAGCGGGGTGGCCAGGGCCGCAGTTCCCAGGGATGCCAGAAAGGATCGCCGCGTGCCGGCGGATGAACGGTGTGCAGCCGCAGCGTGACAACGGGGCGCGATCATCGGGAAGGGCTTCCGGGGAGGCGTCATGGTGACTCCGCGATGCCGCAGCCGACCCCGGCCGTCAACTCCGGACTCCGGCCCCGGCCCATTCCATGAAAGTCCGGGAGAGGTCTCACAAAGAGGACACAATGGACGCGAAGGAGATCCCACAACAACGGCGGCGACGTTCTGGTTTCGGCCAGGAATCACCGTTGCCAGTGGCTTGGAATGCGACGGGATCTGAGCCATGCCAGCCCGTCGTGTTCCTGGCGACGAACCTCCGCATTTCGCGACGTTCCCCACCGCCAGTACATTTGTCCTTTGCGTCCTTCGTGGCCTTGGCGTGAGGCATTCCCCTTCCCCGGGACGCATGCCGTTGCCGTCGCCCAGCCTCAGCGGACGCCCTGCCGCTGCTCCAGACTCGTTTTCGATTGGCACCGGGACCGTGGAGCGCAGTACGCTGCGCGGACATCGCCGACACGCCAAACGTCGGCGGCCACCATTGCCATGCCGTACACGACTGATCTCAAGACGCTCAAGAGCAACACCGCCGCCAAGGTGGGCGCCGAACTGTCCCGCACCGGAGGCCTGCTTCGCCTGGCCCCCGCCTGGGTGCCGCGCTCGTTCCTGCAGCCCGGACTGCGCCTGAAGCTGCATCCCGAAGACACCTATGCCTACGGCGCCAACCGCGGCGGCATTGACGAGCGGTGGTTTGCCTCCACGACCGAGGCCGCCAACGAAGGGCGGGTGCCGGACGAGGGATTGAGCTACGTGGTGATCGGACGCGAGCGCTTCACCCTGCGCCAGGCGGTGGCCGACACCGGCGCCACCCTGGTCGGCAAGGCGATCTGGAAGAAGTACGGGCGCTGGCCGGTATACTCCAAGTTCTTCGACAACATGGGCCCGATCCCGCACCACATGCACCAATCGGCCAAACAGGCCAAGCTGGTGGGGCAGGAAGGCAAGCCGGAGAGCTACTACTTCCCCCCGCAGCACAACAACGTGGGGAACAACTTTCCCTACACCTTCATGGGTTTCGAGCCCGGCACCACCAAGGCGCAGGTGCGCAAGTGCCTCGAGGATTGGAACCGGGGCGACAACGGCATCCTCGACCTCTCCAAGGCCTACCGCCTCAAGCCGGGCACCGGATGGCTCATTGATCCCTGCATCCTCCACGCGCCGGGCAGCCTCTGCACCTACGAGCCGCAGTGGGGCAGCGACGTGTTCGGCATGTACCAGAGCATGGTCGAGGGACGCTACGTGCCGTGGAGCCTGCTGGTGAAGGACATGCCCAAGAGCAAGCACAAGGACCTCGATTTCATCGTGGACCAGCTCGACTGGGACAAGAACGTGGATCCGAACTTCAAGGACAACCACTACCTCGAGCCCGTGCCCGTCGCCGACACGCGCGCGGAGGGCTTCGT
>JAFLEG010000015.1 GCA_017302195.1 Verrucomicrobiota bacterium | reverse complement strand
GCCCGTTGGGATGCGGTGCTCACCACGTACAAGGCCCCGTCCTGTCCGACGGCGAGGGGGCCGGGCAATCCCAACCCGGGCCCCGCGCCGCTGGGAACGGTGACCCCGGGCGTCCCGTCGGATTTGAACTGGTGCAGTTCATGGCCCGCATTCACCCAGATGGTGTCGTCCGCCGTGACCACGGGTGGTTGGTAAAGCAGCCATGTCAACGGGCGCCGCCACCGTTCAACGCCATCCGGATCGAGTGCCATCAGCCATCGGTCCTTCCCCACGCCTGCGGTCACAATCAGCGTCCCGTCCTGCTGCGCCGCGATGCCGCTGGTCGTGTCCGCGATCACCTTCCGCCAGAGCAGCTTTCTCGGCACGACGGAGACCGGAGCCGACGGCGGCCCGATCTCCGACCCGCGCACCGCCTCCACCCGGTAGAAGTGCTCGACGCCATTCTGAATGCGGAAGTCCGCAATGGCGGGGAACGACGTGCTCCGGACCAGTTCAGCACTGCTGAAATCCGGACGCGCGTCGCGCCAGACGCGATAGGACCGGGCGCCGGGAACGGATCTCCACCGAACCTCCAGCCCGCCCTTATCAGATGCCGAGACTCCTTCCGGCGCCGTGAGTGGAACCGGGGCGGCGAGGCTGCGTCCGCGGTTGGCCGGATCCCCCTGCCATTTGGGCCACCCCTCCTCCGCCAACGAGAACCCGGACTCGACGCACCACAACGTGCCCCCGTCGCCCCCGACCAGGATCCGTCCGTCGGGAAGCATGTTGAGATGAGCCGTCACGGGTTCCGTGAGCCTCAGTTCCCACAGCAGCAATCCGGATGAGTCCACCGCGAAGAGGCGTCCGGACGCCGTCACGGCGGCCACGGCGCCGCTTTCCAGCAGTACCGGTGTGCTCCGCACCACGTCCCCGGTGTCCACCGACCAAAGTTCCTCACCCGATTCGCTGACCGCATGTAGCCGGTTGCCGAGGCTTCCGAAGAACAGCGTCCCGTTGGCGGCGGACACCGGACTGCTGGTCACTTCGCCGCCCCTCCATCGCGCAAACTCCTCTCCGTCGGCGGTTCTCAAAGACAGGCCGTCGGCTTGCGGAATCGCCATGCGATCCCCCGGTCCGACCGCGGCCGCTCCCGCCGGCCCCTGGACAAACACCGGGAAGGCGTTGGAGACCGCCACAGCCACCGGAACGGGCGACAGGTAAAAGGATCCGAAGGTGAGATACACCACGGTGCCGTCGCTGCCGATGTGCGGTGGGAGGCCTGAGACGGGCTCCGGGCTTCCTCCTCCGGACAGGGTCTGCATCGGACCGCGCGCTCTCAGAGATCCGTCTGCGGCAACAATGGCATACGTGGCGGGACGCAGAGGGTCACTTCCCCCCAGATGCACGGAGTCGTCCGCCTGGAGCACGGGAATCGAGGCGTGGTTCAAGCGGAGGCCGAGATTCCAGAGCGGCGTCCCTTCAAGGCTGAAGGCCGTGAGCGCGTCGATCGAGTTGCTCGAGACGGAGACGATCGAAGCGAAGGTCAGCGCCGTCCTGCCGGGCGTGCAAGTGAGCGGCCCGATCGAGATCGAACCCGATCGCGTCACGATCACGTTGCCGGTGGAATTCACCATCGGCGGGTGGTATTGGCCTGGTGCGAGTTCTGCATTCCACCGTTCGGCGCCCCCCGGCTGCAGGGCCACCAGCACGCTTCGCCCGGGCAATGGGGGAGCCGCGACCGCATAGATCGAGCCGTCCGGCGCGACCGCGGGGGTTCCCCATCGGCTCCCGGGACGCTCCACCCTCCAGGCCACGGTTCCCGGAGCGGCGCCCAGAAGTTGGGGGAGCCCGTTTGAGGGTCCGACGATCCATACCAGGCATGCAGTCAGCAGGAAGAGGCGGCGATGACTGGTGGATTCATTTTGTTTCATGTTGTAAACGGATTACGGTTACAACAGAGAACAAGAGGTGAGGTGTCAAGCAGGATCCCGGGGTCATGCGATGACATCAGCGCGTCGGTCTTCCCGGGTTCTGCCTCTGCAGAGTAACCGAAACGCGGGCCCCTGCCCCCTGCGGCGCAGGTGGAGTCGGTGCGGGAAATGGGGCCGAGTGCTGCCCGGTGGGGCTTTCCGCGTTGCCCATGGCGTGTCCACGGTCGCGGCGGATTTGAACAGGGGTGCGGTGGAACACACCCGACCGAGAGTGGAGGGGGCGACCTTTGTCAGGCCCCCGCTGAAAACCCGGCCCTGAAAACTGAAAACTTCAGCTCAGTCCACCCACTCCGGATGCTCCCAAAAGGCGTAGCAGAGCAGGTGCAGGATGTTCATCTGCACGTCCTCGACCCGGCCGTAGTGGCCATCGGGGATGACCACCAGTTGGTCCGCGAGGTCGGCCATCTTGCCGCGCTTCTGTCCGACCAGGGCGATGGTCTTCACGCCGGTGGCCTTGGCCCAGTCAAAGGCCCGGACCAGGTTGGGGGAGTTGCCGCTGACGCTGATGCCGAACAGCACGTCGCCCGGACGCGCATAGTTCATCAACTGGCGGACGAAGACGTCCTCGTAGGAGTAGTCGTTTCCGATGGCGGTCATCCAGGCCACGTTGTCCGTGAGCGAGAGCACCCGGAAACGGCGGGGGAGGACGTCGCTGGCGCCCTTGCCGAGATCCACGGCGAAGTGGCTGGCATTGGCGGCGCTGCCGCCGTTGCCGATGGCGAATACCTGCGCGTCGGCGCGGTAGGCGTCCCGGAGCGTCCCGATCAGGGGCGCGAGGACTTCCGGGGACACCCCGGCGATGGCTTTCTGCTGTGCGGTGATGTACGAGGCGATCCAATCCTTCATCGGGAGCAAGGATTGCGGCCTGACGCAGAAAGCTCAAAGCGGAAATGAGCCGCGCTTCCGGTCGAAGCCGGACAGGGGTTCCGGCGTCCGACAGGGACATGAAACGCCCCGAAAGGATCCTGCCCCGCGGAGTCCACGGTAAAACCGCCGTTTCCAACGCTGTACAGGCGGGCCAGGCCGCGGGAAACTGACCGTATCCCATGAGGCGTCGTTCCCATCGAGAGCTCCGGCCGGTCCAAATTTTCATGCTGGCCGCCGTCCTGCTCTCGCCGGCCGGAGCCCCGGCCCTGTGGGGAGCGGCGGCGGTGGACTTCAACCGGGATGTGCGCCGGATCCTGTCCGAGAACTGCTTCCAGTGCCATGGGCCCGATGCCGGCGCGGGCGGGACGAAGAAGGCGTTGCGCCTCGACCTGCCCGAGGCCGCCCTGGCGCCACGCGGGGACCGGACGGCGATCGTGGCCGGGGATCCCGGCCGCAGCGAGCTGGTGCGGCGGATTGTTACCGAGGATCCCGACGACCACATGCCGCCCCCGGATTCCGGCAAAACGCTGACTCAAGACGAGGTCGCGCTGCTGAAGCGCTGGATTGCCGAGGGTGCGGCCTACTCGCGGCATTGGGCTTATGTGCCGCCGCAGCGTCCGGAGCTGCCCGCCGTGCAGGAGACCGCCTGGCCGCGGAATCCGGTGGACCGCTTCATTCTGGCTCGGCTGGAGGCCGAAGGGTTGAAGCCGTCCCCCGAAGCCGAGGCCACCACGCTGGTCCGCCGCGCCGCGCTGGATCTTACCGGCCTGCCGCCCACGCTGGAGGAGGCCGACGAGTTCCTTCGGGATCGCGAGCCGCAGGCCTTTGAGCGCCTGGTGGATCGCCTGTGCCGCAAGGAGGCTTACGGTGAGCACTGGGCGCGCCTGTGGCTGGATCAGGCCCGGTATGCCGACTCTGCCGGCTATTCCGACGATCCGGCCCGGACGATCTGGGGCTACCGCGACTACGTCATCCGGTCCTTCAACGCCAACCAGCCCTTCGACCAGTTCACCGTCGAGCAGATCGCAGGCGACCTGCTGCCGGATCCGGAGGACGACCAGTGGGTGGCCACCGCCTTTCATCGGAACACGATGACCAACAACGAAGGCGGCACCAACGACGAGGAGTACCGCAACGTCGCCCTTGTGGACCGGGTCAACACCACCATGGCGGTCTGGATGGGCACCACCATGGCCTGCGCCCAGTGCCACAACCACAAGTACGATCCCATCACGCAGGAGGAGTACTTCCGGATGTTCGCCATCCTGAACAACACCGCCGACGCCGACCGCGGCGATGAGAGTCCGGTGCATGCGCTCTTCACCCCCGAACAAAAGCGGCAGCGGACCGCCTGGGAATCGGAATTGGCGCAACTCGACACGCTGCTCAAGACCCGCACCCCGGAACTCGATCGGGCGCAGGAGGCCTGGGAACTGCAGTTTGCCACGGACCTGGCCTGGGAACCCCTGAAGCCCGGACAGGCGTCGAGCCAGGCGGGGGCCGCCGTGGAGCTGGAGGATGACGGGGCGGTGCGGATCGCGCGGGGCGGCAAGACCGATACCTACACGGTCGGGTTCCCGTCGGCCTCGGCGCAGGAGATCACCGGACTCCGCCTGACCGCCCTCCCCGAGGAGCGTCCCCCGGGAGGCGGCGTGGGGCATGCCGACGGCAACTTTGTGCTCACCCGGGTCCGCGCCGCGGTGGTGTCCGCAACCCCGCAGGCGGTGGCTGGACGCTTCCTGCGCATCGAGCTGCCGGGCCGGGAAAAGTACCTGTCGCTGGCCGAGGTCCAGATTTTCCAGGGCACCAACAACATTGCCCGCGCTGGCGAGGCCCGGCAGAGCAGCACCGCCTACGACGGCCCGGCGCGTCTGGCGATTGACGGCAATACCGACGGCGACTTCTCGGCGGCTCGCTCCACCACCCATACCGAGGCCAGCACCGATCCGTGGTGGGAGGTGGACCTTGCCTCGGAGCGCGGCGTGGACCGCATCGTCGTGTGGAACCGCACGGATGGCGTCTCGGAACGGCTGCGCGGGTTCCGCGTGGCGCTGCTGGACGAACAGCGCCTGCCGGTGTGGGAGCAGGTCGTGGATGCCATCCCGTCGCCGCAACGGGAGCTGCGGCCCGACGGGGCGCGCCCGGTGACCTTCCGCCTCGCCACGGCCAGCCACACCGGACAGGGCTTCGATGCCGCTGCGGTGATCGGAAATCCCGACCCGGCCAAGAACGGATGGTCCGTAGCCCCGCGCCTTGGCGAAGCCCACTCGTTGGACCTGATCCCGACTGCCCCGTTCTCGGTGGGGCCGGGATCGAACCTGGTGGTCACCCTGGAGCAGGCGTCCCAGTACGAATACGCCACCCTGGCACGGTTCCGGATGTCCTGGACCGGTGATGCGCGCGCCGGAGAGTTCGCACGCACGCCGCCCGACGCCCTGGCGGCGTTGCGGCTCCCGGCCGCCTCGCGATCAGAAGTCCAGCGGGAGCGGATTGGAACCCACTTTCTGTCCATTGCCCCCGCGCTCCAATCCTCGCGCGACCAGCGGGTGGCGGTCCGCAAACAGCTCGCCGACCTCAAGCCCTACACCACCGTCCCGATCACCCGTGAGCTGACCGGGGATCAGCGACGCAAGACCCACCTGCAGCGGCGCGGCAACTGGATGGATCTGGGCCAGGAGGTCACGCCGGGGCTTCCCACGGCCTTCCCCGCGGTGTCCGGCGACACCAACGGGCTCGACCGCATGACCCTGGCCCGCTGGCTGGTGGCCCGGGAGAATCCGCTGACCGCGCGCGTCGTGGTCAACCGGCTGTGGGAATCGGTGTTTGGCATCGGGTTGGTGCGGACGAGCGAGGAGTTCGGATCCCAGGGCGAGCCCCCGTCGCATCCGGAGCTGCTCGACTGGCTGGCCGTCGAGCTGATGGACCATGGATGGGACGTCCGTCATCTGCTCCGCCTCATGGTGACCTCGGCAACCTACCGGCAATCCTCCAGGGTCACTCCCGAACTGGTGGCGAAGGATCCCGAGAACCGTCTGCTCGCCCGCGGGCCGCGGTACCGCCTTTCGGCCGAGATGATCCGCGACCAGGCGCTGGCGGTCAGCGGGCTGCTGAGTCCGAAGCTCTACGGTCCGCCCGTGAAGCCGCCCCAGCCCAAGCTCGGGCTGAGCGCGGCCTTCGGCAGCGGCACGGACTGGGAGACCAGCATGGGCGAGGATCGCTATCGGCGCGGGCTCTACACCACCTGGCGCCGCTCGAATCCCTATCCGTCCATGGCCACCTTCGACGCCCCGAACCGCGAGGTCTGCCTGGTGCGCCGGGAACGGTCCAACACCCCACTGCAGGCACTGGTGACGCTCAATGACCCGGTGTATGTGGAGGCGGCCCAGGCGCTCGCCCGGCGCATGGTCCGGGCGGGAACGACGCCTCCGGACCGCGCCCGGCATGGCTTCCGGCTCTGCCTCACCCGCTCGCCTTCGGAGGCCGAGCTGGACGGGCTGGTCGGACTGTATTCCCGCGCCCTCGACAAGTACCGGTCCGACCCAGCGCGGGCCCGCGAGATGGCCACCCAGCCTCTGGGCGACCTGCCGGAGGGCATGGATGCCGTGGATCTCGCCGCCTGGACCGTGGTCGGCAACGTGCTGCTGAATCTCGACGAGACACTAATGCGCCGGTGACCGCCAAAAACGGTCGTGCGCCAACGCACGGCCTCTCCGAAATCTCATGAACCCCCGATTGGAACAACTGCAGGCCCTGACCCGGCGTCATTTCCTCGGGCGCACGGCGCACGGACTGGGCGCTGTCGCCCTGGGCTCCCTGCTGCGCCAGCACCTGCCCGCGGCGACTCCCGGCCTGGCGGCGCCGCCGGACCCGTTGCTGTCCCGGCCGCCCCAATACGGCGGCCGCGCCAAGCGGGTGATCTACCTGCACCTCACCGGATCGCCGCCGCATCTGGACCTCTTCGACTACAAGCCGGAGCTGGTGAAGCGCGACGGGCAGGACTGTCCGGACGCCTTCCTGAAGGGCAAGCGCTTCGCCTTCACCTCCGGGGTTCCCAAGCTGCTCGGCACGCCGCGCACCTTTGCGCAGCACGGGCAGGGCGGGGTGTGGCTTTCGGACGCCATCCCGAACCTGCACCGGGTGGCGGACGACCTGTGCCTGATCCGGTCCATGAACACGGACCAGTTCAATCACGCCCCCGCCGAACTGCTGGTGTACACCGGGTCCCCGCGTCCCGGCCGTCCCTCCATCGGCGCCTGGGTCACCTACGGGCTCGGCACCGAGAACCAGAACCTGCCCGGCTTCGTGGTGCTGATCTCCAGCGGCGTCCAGCCCAACGGCGGTAAGAATTCCTTCGGCAGCGGCTTCCTGCCCTCGGTGTACCAGGGGGTGCAGTGCCGGTCGAAGGGCGATCCGGTGCTCTACGCCTCGGATCCCGCAGGCATGGACCGCGATCTCCGCCGCCTGAGCCTGGACACGCTGAACGGACTGAACGAGCTGCAGGCCGCCGAGCTGGGGCATCCGGAGACGCGGACGCGCATCGCGCAGTACGAGCTGGCGTTCCGCATGCAGATGTCGGTGCCCGAGGTCATGGACATCACCCGCGAGAGTGCGTCCACACTCGAGGCCTATGGCGTCAAGCCGGGCGAGGCGAGCTTCGCCAACAACTGCCTGCTGGCCCGTCGCCTGGTGGAGCAGGGCGTGCGGTATGTCCAGCTCTTCGACTGGGGCTGGGATTTTCACGGTACCGGTCCTGGCGAGGACATCCGGGACGGCCTGACGAAGAAATGCGCGACCATGGACCGTCCGGTCGCCGCCCTGCTCACCGACCTGCGCCAGCGCGGGTTGCTGGATGAAACCCTGGTCGTGCTGGGCGGGGAGTTCGGGCGCACCCCGTTCCGCGAGGGGCGCACGGCCAAGGGAAGCATCCTGGGGCGCGACCATTTCCCCGACTGCTACACCATGGTGATGGCGGGCGGCGGGGTGCGCGGCGGGACGATGTACGGGGAATCGGACGAACTGGGCTTCAGCGTGGCCCGCGACAAGGTGTCGGTGCACGACCTCCAGGCCACCATGCTGCACCTCCTGGGCTTCAATCACGAACGCCTGACCTTCCGATTCCAGGGGCGCGACTACCGCCTGACCGATGTCGAGGGCGAGGTGGTGAAGGGCATCCTGGCCTGAGGTCGTGGAATGTGGGCGGCGCAGCTTTTTTGGACTGCGGTGGCTCGACACCGCTTTGGCGTGGGCAGCGAACGGCGCCCCTGTGGGGAATGAACACCGGAATCGAGGCCATTGCGTCATTCCAAAGCGGCGTCTGCACTGCGTTGCGCCGCCCGCACTCCAAGGCGGCGTGCTGCCCGCCGCGCGAAGCGCCTTGGGACTGCGGTGGCCTGGCACCGCTTTCGCGTCCGTCGGGACCATCGCCCGGGAGGGGAATGAACGCCTGGCTTCCATCCGACGCGTCGTTCCAAAGCGGCGTCTCCGCTGCGCTGCGCCGCCCGCGGCCCCAAGGCGGCGTGGCGGCGTGGCGGCGAGGACTTCGACCCCGGGCCTTTTGCCAGTCGCCTGAGCGTATTCTTGACCCACGTCAAGGAGGTGCCGGGTCCAGGCCGGCCAGAGTGCCGCGCGTCCTGGGGTGATTACCGCCGGCCCCAGGATCGTCCAATGAAACCTCAAGTCGTCATGCCAGCCACCCGCCATTCCTCGGCCTGCTCGATCCGGCGGTCCGCCGCCACGGTGCTCGCTGTCGCGGTGCTGGCACTGATGCCATGCATGGCGCCCGCGCAGGATTTCCAGGGCGCGACCCACCTCCTGCCCTTTGAGGAGGAGAACCTCCAGTACGGCAAGACGGCGTCCACAGGGCCCATCGCACGACTGCAGGGGCGTCTCGACCGTGGTGACACTCCGCTGGCCTGGGACGAACAGCGCGGCTACCTGCCCGCACTGCTGAAGGCGCTGTCGGTCTCCACCAACTCACAGGTGCTGGTGTTCTCCAAGACCTCGTTCCAGCGCGACCGCATCTCGCCGCAGAATCCCCGGGCCCTGTTCTTCAACGACGAGGTCTATGTCGGATACGTCCCCGGGTCCACGGTGCTCGAGTTCTCCGAGGCCGATCCCAGGCTGGGCGGGGTGTTCTACACGCTCGACAATCGCAAGGACGCGCCGCCGCGGTTCATCCGCACCGACGCCTGCCTCGAATGCCACGCCTCCGCCAAGACGATGGGCGTGCCGGGCCACCTGGCCCGATCCTTCCAGACTGACGAACGGGGCGTGACGGATCTGCTCACCGGCACGGAGATCATCACTCATCGCACGCCCCTGACGGACCGCTGGGGCGGCTGGTTTGTCACCGGCCGGCACGGGGATCAGGTGCATCGCGGCAACCTCATGGGCGCGGCCTCCTTTGAGCGTCAGCGCACCGAACCCAACTTCGCCGGCAACCAGCCGGACCTCGGGGCCTTCCGGAATCATTTCGACGCGGGCCGGTACCTGGCGCCCACCAGCGACATCACCGCGCTGATGGTCCTGGAGCACCAGCTCCACATGCACAACTTTCTGACCCGCCTGCAGTACGAGGCCACGCTGCAGCTCAAGGCCTACGGACACTGCAACTACATCAAGAGTCCGCTGGAGGCCTTTCTCCGCTACCTGCTGTTCACCGAGGAGACCCCGCTGACCGCGGCGATCCAGGGGACGCCGGCCTTCGAGCGGGACTTCGCCGCCGGAGCGCTTCGGGATCCCGCCGGACGCTCCCTGCGCGACCTGGATCTCAAAACGCGCCTGTTCAAATACCCCTGCAGCTACCTGATCCACTCCGACGCCTTCGCCGCCCTCCCTCCGGAACTAAAGACCCGGATCTACGCCCGCCTGTGGGACATCCTCACCGGCAGGGACCAGTCCCCCGAATGGAGCCGCCTCTCCACCGCAGACCGCCAGGCCGTGCTCGACATCCTCCGGGCCACGCAGAAGGACCTCCCGGAGTCCTGGCGCAGCGCGGGCCCGGCGCGGGGAGCCTGAGCCGGGGCGACGTGAACGTCGCCGGTGTGGCAATGCGTCCAGCGTCACCACTCCTCCGCTGCGCGTGTGGAGTCGTGATGGGGAACGGGGGAAGTGCGCCGCGTCGGGGCTGCCCGCGATGCCCGGGTTTCGTCCACAGGCGCAGCGGGGTTGAATGGGGCCGCGGTGGAACACAGCCCTACCGAGGTTGGTAGCGCTTGTGTTTTCACCCGGGGACAGGACGTCTATTCCTGGAGGTTCCGACAGACGTCCTGTCCCTCTTGGGGGTTGTGGGGGCCGTGGGTGGCTTCAGTTGCGGGGCTTGCGGCGGGATCCAAACCGCGCGAAGGCAAACCCGAAGCCCAGAAGGCCGACCGCGGAGGCCAGGGCCGTGGGCTCAGGAATGGCGGTGAGCCCGGTGATGGCCCAGCCGGCGGCCTCCCCATTGTAGGCTCCGATGCCGACGAGGGTGGAGCCATCTGCAGAGATTCCGGTGAGCCATTCCAGCTCCCATCCCGTCAGGTCAATGCCCCGGGCGGTCAGGACGTCCTCAAGAATGAGCATTCCCGTGGAGGGGGTCCACACGAAGGCCTCTGCGCCCCGCGTCGGGGATCCGTAGGAACTGCCACCAATGAGCTGTCCATCGCCACTGACCGCCCAGGCGCTCGTGAACTTCATGTCCGCCAGCGGGCCCAGGGACTGTGCAGTGCCATCCAGCCAGCGAACCGCCTGGCCGGCGCTCAATCCCACGATGGTGTTGGCGGTGGCGCTGATCGCGTAGGCGCCGTCAAATTTGGAGCCGGTCAGCGTACCCAGCTCCTTCATGCCGCCGGCCTCCGTCCACCGGAAGGCCCGGGACGCGCCTCCGGTATCGGCATTCCCGACAAGGACGGCTCCGTCTCCGCTGATGCCCAGCCCCAGCGCGTAGGAGCCGTCCTTGAGGAGACCCAGATCCTTCATGCCGTCGGCCTCTGTCCACCGGAAGGCCCGTTCATTGCCGTTGAGCGTGCTCTGCCCGGTGATGGCCGTGCCGTCGTGGCTGACGTCATTGGCGATCGCGTTGAATCCCGTGCCATCCAGGCTGCCCAAGGATTCCATGGTGCCGTTGCGATGGCGATAGGCCCAGGTGTTGAAGTTCTCGTCGAAGGCGAGCCCCACCACGGTCTGGCCGTCGCCGCTGATCCCCTGCCCGAAGGAGACGGGCGCGCCGTTGACCGCCTGGGAGCCCCCGGCCGAAGTCCATGTGAATGCGCGATCGGCATCTCCGCTGGGGAAGAAGCTCGTCCCCGCGACGACGGAGCCGTCGGCGCTCACCCCGCTGGGGTAGGTGGAGGCTCCCTGGGGCAGCGGCGGCAGGAGGTGAAGGGTCTGGGCTTGAATCGGGGACAGGCTGGCGAGCAGGGGAACCGCCGCCAGGGATGAGCTCCAGTGCCTGCGAGGCGTGGTGCGTTGGGAGGGGGGCGGGATCGGGAGCGGGAGCGTGGAGGATGCTTTCATGAAGGGATGGCTGTTGATGGAGAGGATCGGCTGAGAGCCGGTTCGAATGCTCATGCGGCGTTTTTGTCCACGGACGGACAGGGCCCGCTCATCGAACTTCCAGCCGCCTCCCTCCGTTCGGGTTGGGCTTCGAAAAGCGGGGGTGATTGAGGACAGGATCTCCGCTCACCCAAATCTCGATAGGCCTCCTGTCCCTTGGGCTTTGCAGTACCATCCCGCTGGTAGGGCTGTGCTCCCGCGCGGCCCCATTCAATCCCGCTGCGCCCGTGGACGAACGACGGGGAACGCGGGCAGCCCCGACACGCCACCATTCCCCCGTTGCCTCCCAACCATCCAGGACGAGGCCGGCGGCGCCCAAATCGCTTCCACGCTCGGGAATCCATGCCCCATTGGACACTCGCCAGTGGGCGCTCCACCATGCTACCGGTGGTTCATGAAAGGGCTTGAAAGAATCACGGTGGACCCGTTGGTGATGTCCGGGAAGCCATGCATCCGCGGCATGAGGGTTACGGTGGCCAACGTGCTCCGCCTCTTGGCGGCAGGCCACACGTCCCAGCGTATCCTCGCCGCCTATCCTTACTTGGAGCCCGCCGACATTGACGCGTGTCTGCTTTACGCCTCTGTGCGCGTGGAAGACGAAGAACTGGCTTCCATTCCGGTTTGAAGATTCTTGTGGACATGAACCTCAGCCCGGAGTGGCTGCCGGTTCTGAAGCAGGCTGGATGGCAGGCCGTCCACTGGAGCGACATCGGCGCGCCAACGGCTCCTGACGCCGATCTCCTTGCTTGTGCGCGGCGGCAGGGATTCGTGGTGCTGACCCAGGACCTTGATTTCGCGGAACTCCTCTTTCAAACCCAAGCGGGCTCCCCCAGCGTGGTGATGCTCCGTCTGCGTAACGAGTTGGACCCGGCGCAGCAAACCCGCATCTGCACATTGCTGCGAACCGCGACTGCCGCCTTGGAGGAGGGCGCGTTGCTGGTGATCGACGAACGCCGCGCCCGATTGCGCCGACTCCCCATCCAGGCGACGGGATAGCCCTCGCGCCTGCTCCTCGCGAAATGTCAATATTCAGGATCTGATAACCATCTAGTGCGCTGCCTGCGCACCATGACCTACCTCGTCGCCGGTCATCTCGACCTCTAGATCACCCCTGTCCCTCGGCTTTCGCCGCCGGCCTGTCCGCTTTCCCCGGCGAACTCCGCATGGGTGGGTGGAGGGCGTCCTGGTGAAAGGGGCAACCCCGATCACGTATGCCAGAACGCGCTCATTCATCCATGAACCACCCATGCTCATTCCGCCCGCCCCTTGGCCGGGCTTCGTGTCCGCGTCGCCTGCGCCCGGGGCGGCTCATCGCCACGACCCTTGGCCTGTTGCTCGTCGGTGTGCTGCCCGCCGACGCCCAGACTCAGGAGGCCCGTTTCACAAGGGTCGGTGGTCTCGCCCTCGGCGACTACGCCTTCAAAGTCCAGGTTGTGGGCGACCTCGCCTACGTGGCGAACAACCAGGGGGGAATGAAAATCATCAATGTCAGCAACCCGTCCGAGCCGGTGCTCGTGGGAGCATTTACCACCGGAGTCTTTGCCACCGGTGCGACCGCGCAACACTTGGCCGTGGTCGGTGACCGGGCTTACGTGGGCGCGGCCGAGGAGGGGTTGGTGATCCTGGACGTGAGCGATCCGGCCGCGCCGTCCCATGTGGGAACCTACAACACCCCCGGGGTCGCCTACGCCGTCCAGGTGGCGGGCAACCTGGCCTATGTGGCGGATAGCCACGCCGGGCTGCAGATCATTGACGTGGCGGACGGGGCCAACCCGGTCCGCAAGGGTGGCGTCAACACCCCCGGTGAGGCCTTCGACGTCCACGTGGTGGGCAATGTGGCCCACGTCGCGGACGCGGGTTTCGGCCTGCAGCTCTTCGATGTCACCGATCCGGCGACCCCCTCGCGTCTGGGGGGGAACAACACCCCGGGCGTGGCCTACGCCGTGCAGGTCGTGGCCAACCTGGCGTATGTGGCCGACGGATCCGCGGGCTTCCAGGTGCTCGACCTCAGCGACCCACTGAACCCTTCCCGGGTCAGCACCACCACGGAAGTCCGGGCAATTGACATCACCGTGGTGGAGCAGCGCGCCTACGTCGCCGCCGCCGGTGTGGGCGGGCTGCGGGTGTATGACGTGAGCACGCCGGCGAACCCGTCGCTGCTGGGAGGGATCGGTTCCGGCACCGAAGTCTACGGGGCGCAGGTCGTGGGGAACCGCCTCTTCCTGGCCAACGGCTTGGCCGGCCTCCAGATATTCGATGTCCGCTGGGTGCAGACGCAGTCGCTCACTTGGAATCTGCCGGCCACGCTTGCCTTCACCGGCCAGCCGTTGGTGCTGGACGCCACGTCAACCTCCGGCCTGCCCGTGACCTATTCCGTGCTGAGCGGCCCCGCCACGGTGGAGGGCAACCAGCTCACGGTCACGGGTCCAGGCCGGGTCACGGTTCGTGCCAGCCAGGCCGGAGACTCCGCTTACGCGTCGGCCACTGTGGACCAGACCGTCGCCATCGGCCTGCCGCGGATGGACGCACAGACGGCCGGTCTGGCACAGGAAGTCTCCTGGGCGGCCGGTCTCAACGGCCTCCGGCTGCAGGGACGCGAATCGCTGGCTGCGGACACTCCCTGGCAACCAGTCACGCTGCCCTGGGTGGAAGCCAACGGACAGGTCCGCGTGAACGTGGAAACATCTCCGTTCCGGTTCTTTCGCCTGCAGGGCTTCTCGGGTCAGGGCGAGCCGCTGGAACTGACCGGCTGGAACCGCGATGTGGTGTTGGAGAACGCGCTTACCAGCCGGGCGACGGCGTTCAGTTCCTACGGGTCGGCATGGTTCGAGAGCGGCATCGGCGGTCATCTGGACGGTCTGCCCACGAACCGGACCTTCTTGAGCCGGGTGACGCCGGAGGTCCTCTTCCAGTTCCAGCCCTACACCGGCTCCAACACGCTGTGGTTGAACAACACCCGGCGCACCGACTCGCTGGTGCTGGTCACGCCGTCCGCCTACTCCAAGCTCTTTGTGCTCGCCCACTCCGCCGGCGGGGGCGGCAACGGGACCCTGCGTGTCCACTACGCCGACGGCACCTCGAGCCCGTCCATGCCGTTCTTCGCGCCCGACTGGTGGGACGGCAGCCCGGCGTCGCCCACCCGGCGGCCGGCGATTCAGGGCCTGGCTTGGAGCACCACGGTCGCGTCGTTTACCTACAACCAGGTGCCTCCCGGCTTCAGCTTCCACCAGACGGACATCGACCTGAGCACCGGTCCCAACGCGGGCAAGGTGATCACCCGCCTGGAGTTCGTGAAGCCGCCTGCAGGGCTGGCGGAGGTCACCGGCATCTACGCGGTGAGCGGCATTGCCGTGGCGCCTGCTCCGTAGGGAAACCCATCGACATCTGTCCGGACAGGCTGGAGGGATGCTGCCGGTCGCGGGGCAGGCTCCGGCCTGGCCCCGTTTTCGTCTCCACCCGGATATCGGACCGGCGACGGCCCAGTTCGGGATTCTTCGCCAGCAGTTCGAAGACTTCGACCGCCCGGACCAAGAAGCGATGGGCTGCGTCGGGATTTCGCGGGAGCAGGAAATCTTCAGTCGCCTCCAAATCGCAGTGAGCCTGCCGCGTGAGGAAGTAGCCGCTCATTGAGCCGACACTCGTCGCCGAGAGCGCTCAACCAAGGCCGCCATCGCCGCTGGTCCAGCCAGCAACTCTCCGCGCTCGGCTTGGTCCCAGCCCACCGCAAAGTCTGCCCGCAGGCCGTCCAATTCACGCGCCTGTTCATCGCGGGCTGCCAGCAGCTTCAACGCCTCGGCCGTCAGGTGTTCGGGGCTGGCATAGCAACCCTCCCGAACCTTGTCGGCCACCCAACGCTCCTGCCCTCCGGCGAGCGTAATCGTCATAGAGGCAAATTACCGTCACACGGAAGTTCGTCGAGCCGTGATTCAGTGCCGCCTCCATCGCGGGTGGTGAAAGGCAACCCGATCATGAGCGAGCCCCGGGTCCCGGCGACGACGCACTTGTGCCTCAATTGCCGGAGATGAGGACCCCAAGGGACAGGACAACCGTTGAGCAGCCCGGAGGAGTCTGGCCATCACTTGCGGAGGAAGGAATTCGCGGCGGTCGCCCGGGGTGCTGGCGGGATGGCATCCAACCTGGCGCCGAGCCCCGCCCAGTCTTCCGCCTTCAATCGGGGGCCGTCCGGCTTGCACGACCCCAAGTCCAACCAGCCCCGAGGCCTGGCCCCGTGCGCAACGGATGTGATGGTGGGCGAGTGCAGCGTCAGCCAAAGACCTGCCGCCGCAGATCCCGCAATACACACCAGTCGCAGCAGAACGCGCGTACAATGTGCGGGCCAGGTGAAGCGCTGCTTGAGCCGCTGCAGGTAGCCGCTGATGCCATCGGAGCGCAGATCCGGTCCAGGAAGGCCCGTTCACCCGCCGCGTCCCCTGTGGTCCGGAACTGTTCCAGACGCTGGCCGAAGCGACCGGGGCTGAGGGGATGCGCTGGCCTCGCCGCCTTGGCCACCGCCAAAATCCCTCGCCGCAGGACCCCGCTGAGTTTTCGGACAGTCTCTATGCACGCGGACGCCGCAGAAGCGTTCGTACTGGCGGAGCAGGCGCACGAAGTGTTCGCGCTCCTGCGGGCGGAAGACGAAGTCGCGGTTCATCCCCCCCGCGACATGCCGTGGTCGTGGGCGACGGGGAACGAGGCGGGGGCCTTCAGGCGACGCGGGCGCATGGCCGCAGGATCGCGCGCCGAAAGCACGGTCCGCCATCGCCAGATTTACCGAGAGTTGCCCTGTCCCCTTTGGGCTCTGGATCTGACCCCTTTCCTCCTTCACTGGGCTCGGACCGGATCCATCTGGAGGAGATTCAGTTGCCGATGATTCGAGGGAGCCGATCCGACACGGCTTCCAATTTGAGGTAAAACAAGAAGACATCTTGTCGGCAATTGTCGGCAGGAAGTGGGGTTGAAGTGCGGAGGCCAAACCAGGTCCGTTGCGTGGCTTACGCCCGCAGCGTCGGAGCGGAAAGGCTCTGGACAGACAGGACAGATTGTCCAACCGTCTCCGCCATGAAGTCGCTTCAGCTTCAGGAAGCCAAGCAGCAATTCTCCGCGGTGGCCGAGAAGGCCGCCCGTGGCCAGCCGCAGATCGTCACCAAGCACGGGAAGCCGTTCGTGGTCATCGTGAGCATGGCCGATTGGCGGAAATCCAATCCCCGCCATCGCACCTTGCTCGAAATGCTGCGCTCCTGCCCCGTTGATCTCACCGAACTCGACCTCACACGCAGCCGGGACTTCCCGCGCGACCTCGCGCTATGAGTTTTCTGCTCGACACCAATGTCGTCAGCGAGGCCACACGACCGCAGCCCAGCGCGGTGGTGCTCGACTGGATAGCCGCCCAGATCGGCGAGTCACTTTTCATCAGCGCCATCACCCTTGGCGAGTTGCAAAGGGGCGCGTTGCTGCTTGCCGTGGGAAAGAGGCGCAAGGAATTGCTGCGCTGGATCGAGACCGGCATCAAGACAGGATTCGCAGGCCGCATACTCCCGGTGGATGCCCTGGTGATGGAACGGTGGGCACATCTCGAAGCCACAACCGCGAAGTCGGGACGACGCCTGCCCCTGATGGACAGCCTGCTAGCCGCCACTGCCCTGGCTCACGACCTCACGCTCGCCACGCGCAACCTGGCAGACTTCAAGGCCTCGGGCGTGCCGCTGGTCGATCCGTGGGCGGGCAGATAACTGAACACGACCTAATACCAATGGCACGATGACGATCCGAATCCCTGATGCGAAGCACCAGCGGCTGCGCCGCCTGGCGGAACGGCAGGGGGTCAGCCTCAACAAGTTGGTCGAGGAATGGGCCAATGTGGCCCTCGCCCAGCACGATGCCGAGGCCCGCTTCCAGGCCAAGGCGGCCCGCGGCGACGCGCGGCGCGGTCTGGCGCTGCGCGACAAGCTGGACCGGGCTCCTGCCGACAAGTCCTGGGCGATGGATCTCCGCCTCCCACCAAGGGAGCCTAGCCCGGATGTTTCACACGCTTTCGTCGCGAGGCGCAGCGAAAGCCCGTCTGGCAAGGCGGCCGAAGCGATTCCGAGGCGGGCTGTATGGGGACATACTGTCCGGTGAGGAACGCGAGGCCAACGCCGCCAGATGGGCTTGCAGCC
>JAFLEG010000149.1 GCA_017302195.1 Verrucomicrobiota bacterium | reverse complement strand
CCGCCCAGGGCCACCAGCAGGAACGCCGCCAGGAACAACGGCACCAGCCAGCGCAGGGTGCGCCCCTTCTCCCGGTGGGGATTGGTCTGGTTGAGATAGGCGCCGGTCGGCGCCGGAGGACGCCCCTGCAGCCCGAAGGCCCGGTACACCGTCTCCGGATCCTGATAGACCCCGTGCGACCAGGTGACCTCGGCGAGGTCCGGATACTGTTCCATGGACAGCACCTCCGGCGGGTGGATGTAGTCGGCCACCTGGGTGCGCTCGCGAATCCGGACCTGCCAGTAGAACTCGCCCAGGACATAGGTCACCTGCGCGGTCCCCCGTGCGAACAGGGCAAATGGCTTTCCCGCGAAGGTCCGGTGTTCGCCCGCCTGCTGCGGATCCTCCAGGAGCGTCTCCACCAGCGTCCAGTGCCCGGCGTAGGTGACCAGCCAGCGAAAGCCCGCCATCGGATTGAACAGCAGGTACTCCATCCAGCGGTCGAGATGGGCATCCCGCCGCTGGAGAAACCCGATGACCTCGTACTCCACGCCGTCCAGCCGGCCGCGCACACCGATCGGCAGGACCGGCTTCAGGTGCTGGCGTTTCTGCGCGGTGGCGAGCACCTGGACCCGCGGGTGCGAGGTGTCCAGGGTGGCGCCGCAGTTGTGGCAGACGCAGCACATGCTGAGGCCGGCCGCCCGCAGTTCGGTCGCGGCGCCACATTGCGGACAGTTGATGGGGTCGGACTGGCCGCGCACCGTCTCCGCTCCGGCCGTCCATCCCGGCACCGGACGCAGCTCCTCAAACTGAAGCTCTGCAAACCGGCAGGCGCGTCCGAGGAACATCCGGATGCCCTCTTCGGAATACTCCACGTTGGCAAAGGACGTGCCCGCCCCCCGCAGGTCGCCGCTGACCGCGGTCCGGCCGGAGGCGGGTGTAAACGTGAGCTCGCCCTCCGCCCCGAGCACCTCGGTCTGCTTGACATCGCGAACCCGGTATCCGGCCCCGCTCAACCGGAACTCCCGCCCCACCCGAAGCTCCGTCCGCCCCTCGGAGAGCCTGGACTGGTTGAGCCGCAACGGCTGGCCTTCATCGGGCGCCAGTTCCTTCCACGCCGCGACGCCCGGGAAGTCCTCCGGGGGCGCCACCTCGAAGCTCACCTCATACACCCCCTGGGCCTCGGCCACCCAGCCCCAGCGGCCATTGCCGAAGTCCGCGCACCACTCCGTCCAGGAGCCCTCGCGGTAGCCCATGCGGACGCGTCCCACGAGGGTGAAGGCATGCCCGTCGAACACGCCGCGGGTGCCGATCCGCAGCGGACTGGCGTCCCCCGGCAACTGGGCCATCAGGCCCATGCGCTCCACCGACGCATCGCGCCGCACCACCAGGGAGCGGCAGAACCCGCACACCGCGGAAACCGTCACCGACGAGGCAAACGCCACCGGCGCGCTGCAGTTCGGGCAGGTGTAATTCCTGACGGACATGGGCCGGCGGAGGGTGGGCATGAAGAGCCCGCGGAGGGAAGTCCGGTCCGATGCGGGGCAGGATCCAGTCCCCGGCTTCCGTCGGAATCCCACGGGAAATTAGGCCCGCAAACGCCGCGACGGGCACCCGCTAATGGCAGAATCCGTGGGGCCTCCGGCAACGGGTGTTGAGCGAGCCGGTGCCTCCCGGGGCTTTGATGCCCCCGCGTGGAGCGCCTCTCGTGAGCTTCCTGTTTCCAACGGCCCCGGCCACCGGTCCCCTCACGGGAGCGGGGGGCGGGCCTGGCGGCATCCGACCCGGGGCACGCGCGGTCTGCCGGCACTGCGGCACTCCCTGCGGGCCCGCCCCGGAAGCGGACCGCTTCTGCTGCACAGGATGCCGGCTGGTGTTCGAACTGCTCCACGCGCAGGGACTCGGGGAGTTCTACGCACTGCAGGACGGCCCCGGCCATCCGGCCGGGCCCCTGGAGGCCACGGCAGCCTATGCACACCTGGACGAACCGGCGGTTCGGGACCGTCTGGTGGACTACGCCGATGACCGCCAGTTCCGGGTGACGTTCCGCGTTCCATCCATCCACTGTGTCGCCTGCGTCTGGCTCCTGGAAAACCTCCATCGGCTGCATCCGGGCATCGGGAGCTGCCGTGTCCACTTCACCCGCCGGGAACTGGCCGTGACCGCCGACACGGGCCGGATTCGGCTCGGTGAACTGGCGGGATTGCTGGCCCGCCTGGGGTATCCGCCAGAACTCAGCCTGGCGGACCTGGATCGCGCGCCGGCGCCCCCGGCCCCACAGCGGCTCTGGCTCCGGATCGCGGTCGCCGGATTCGCCTTCGGCAACACGATGCTGTTCAGCCTGCCGCACTATTTCGGACTCGACTCCGCCAGCGGGCCGGCCTTCCGGACATTGGTGGGCTGGCTGAGTCTGCTGCTGGCCATCCCGGTGGTCGGTTTCAGCGCCCAGGACTACTTCCGCAGCGCCCTGAACAGTGCACGGGTCCGCCGGATGACCATGGATGTGCCCATCGCCCTGGGCATCGCCGCCCTGTGGGTGCAAAGCGCCTGGGAGGTCGCGAGCGGACGGGGTGCCGGGTATTTCGACTCGCTGGCCGGACTCGTGTTCTTCCTGCTCTGCGGCCGCCTCTTCCAGCAGAAGACCTATGACCGGCTGGCCTTCGACCGCGACTACACCGCGTTCTTTCCGCTGTCCGTGACCCGGCTGGAGCCCGGTCCGGACCCGGCCACCGTCGAGACCCGTGTTGCGCTGGCTCTCGTGGGCGTGGGAGACCGCCTTCGGGTCCGCTGCGGCGAACTGGTGCCCGCGGATGTCCGGCTCCTGCGGGGCGCCGGACTGCTGGATTACAGCTTCGTCACCGGGGAATCCGCACCGGTGTGCCGGGAGCCGGGGGAACTGCTGTTCGCCGGCGGACGCCAGGTCGGAGGCGCCATCGAGGTGGAGATCACCAAACCGGTCTCCCAGAGCTATCTGGCATCGCTGTGGGACTCGGAGGCGTTCCGCAAGGACAGGGACGACGCCTTCAACACCCTCACCAACCGCTACAGCCGGCGGTTTACCTGGATCGTGCTCGGACTGGCGGTGGGAGCGGCGGAGTTCTGGGCGGTCCGGGAGCCGGCGCGGGCGGTGCGGGCCTTCACCGGCATCCTGATCGTCGCCTGTCCCTGCGCCCTGGCCCTCGCGGCGCCGTTCACGCTGGGAACCGCCCTGCGGCTTCTCGGACGCCGGCGCGTCTTCCTGCGCAACGCCGGCGTGCTGGAGTCGCTGGCGCGGGTGGACACCGTGGTCTTCGACAAGACCGGCACCCTCACGGCACCCGGCACCGGCGACGTGGCCTTCCTGGGGAAGCCCCTGCGGCCCGACGAGGCCCGGGAGATCGCAGGCCTGGCAGGCCAGTCCTCCCATCCGCTGTCCCGGCGCATCGGCGCCTGGCTGGCGGCAGCATTTCCACCGCAGGCAGCGTCCGCCACCGCCTTCGCCGATGTCTCCGGCTTCATGGAGGTCCCGGGGCTCGGCGTGGCCGGACGCTGTGGTGGGCGGAGCCTGCGACTGGGCTCCCCCGGCTGGGTGGCCGCCGGGGCGGGCGGCCGCCCGGACGGGTCAGCACCCGGGGACACCGGTGAGCGGGGATCCGTAGTTCAGATCTCGGTGGACGGCCGATGGCGCGGCACGTTTGTGCTGTCCGGCGCCCTGCGCCCGGAGGCCGGACGCCTGCTGCAGGGCCTGTCCCGGGACTACCGAACGGCGTTGCTCAGCGGCGATCAGGACCGGGACCGCGCCCGGCTCGCCCCGCTCTTCGGTCCGGACGCCCCGCTCCATTTTCAGCAGAGTCCCGGGGAAAAGCTGGCGCATATCCGGGGGCTGCAGGCGGAGGGACGTACCGTGATGATGGTCGGCGACGGCCTGAATGATGCCGGCGCGCTGCGCCAAAGCGACGTGGGGGTGGCGGTCGTCGAGGAGACCGGGGCCTTCTGTCCGGCCTCGGATGTCATCGTGGACGCCTCGCAGGTGGTGCGCCTCCACGCGGTGCTGCGATACGCCCGCCACACCGTGGGCGTGGTCCGTTTCGGATTCCTGCTCTCGGGCGCCTACAACGTCCTCGGGCTCGCCATCGCCGCCTCGGGCAACCTGTCGCCGGTCGTCTGCGCCATCCTCATGCCCCTGAGCTCGGTGACCGTGGTGGCTGTGGCCGTCGGGGCGGCGCACTGGCTGGAACGTCGCGCGGGCCTTGAGGGGCGGGCCACCGCCGCCCCCTCACCGGCAGACCGTGCGCAGGCACTCCCATGAGCGTCATCCTGCTGCTCATTCCCCTGAGCCTGGCCTTCGCCGGTGCCTTTCTCGCCGCCTTTTTCTGGGCGGTCCGTTCGGGCCAGTACGAGGACACCGGCACGCCCCCCCTTCGCCTGCTTGGGGACGATCGGCACCGCCCCGTCCCGCCGGCCAGGCCGCCCACCCTTTTCACGAATGAAGACTGAGACGTTCCACTACGACAACCGCATCGTCCGGGCCTTTGCCATCGCCACCGTGATCTGGGGCCTGGTCGGCATGGCCGCCGGCCTTCTGGCCGCGGTGCAGCTCTTCTGGCCGGAAGCCAACCTCCAGCTCCAGTACGTCACCTTCGGACGTCTCCGTCCGCTGCACACCAATGCCGTGATCTTCGCCTTCGTCGGCAATGGCATGTTCATGGGGGTGTATTACTCCCTGCAGCGCCTGCTCAAGGCGCGCATGTACAGCGACCGCCTGAGCTGGATCAATTTCTGGGGCTGGAATGCCATCATCGTCGGCGCTGCGATCACCCTGCCGCTCGGGTTCACCACCAGCAAGGAATACGCGGAACTGGAGTGGCCGGTGGACGTGGCCATCACCCTGGTCTGGGTGGTGTTCACCCTCAACCTGATCGGGACCATCCTGAAGCGCCGGGAGCGCCACCTGTATGTGGCGGTGTGGTTCTACATCGCCACCGCGGTGACGGTGGCGGTGCTCCACGTGGTGAATTCGCTCGAAGTCCCGGCGGGCGCCTTCAAGAGCTACCCGATCTATGCGGGTGTTCAGGACGCCCTGGTCCAGTGGTGGTACGGGCACAACGCCGTGGCCTTCTTCCTGACCACGCCCTTCCTGGGGCTGATGTATTACTTCCTTCCCAAGGCGGCCCAGCGGCCGGTGTTCAGCTACCGGCTCTCGATCATTCACTTCTGGGCGCTGATCTTCCTCTACATCTGGGCCGGGCCGCACCACCTGCTCTACACCGCCCTGCCGGACTGGGCTCAGTCCCTGGGCATGGTGTTCAGCGTGATGCTGGTGGCGCCCAGCTGGGGCGGGATGCTCAACGGCCTGCTCACCCTGCGCGGGGCCTGGGACAAGGTGCGGCAGGATCCGGTGCTCAAGTTCATGGTGGCCGCCGTCACCGCCTACGGCATGGCCACCCTCGAGGGACCCATGCTGTCCATCAAGTCGGTCAACTCGCTGTCCCACTACACCGACTGGACCATCGGCCACGTCCATTCCGGCGCGCTGGGCTGGAACGGCTTCATCATCTTCTCCATGTTGTACTGGCTGTTCCCCCGCCTCTGGAACACCCGTCTGCATTCGGTCCGGCTCGCCAACTGGCACTTCTGGATCGGACTGCTCGGCATCATGTTTTACGCGATTCCGATGTACTGGGCCGGCGTGACCCAGGGCCTGATGTGGAAGCAGTTCACCCCGGACGGCTTCCTGCAGTATCCGAACTTCCTGGAGACCGTCACCCAGATCGTGCCGATGTACCGCCTCCGGGCCATCGGCGGATCCCTGTACCTTTTGGGCACGGTGATCGGCGCCTACAACCTCTGGCGCACGGCGAAATCCGGAGTCTTCGAGCCCGATGTCGAGGCCCGGGCGGTGATTCAGGACGCGCCCCGGCAGGCGGAGCACGGCCACCGCTGGATCGAATCCAAGCCGGTGCTGTTCACCGCGCTGACCACGGTGGCCATCCTCATCGGCGGCGCGGTGGAGATCGTGCCGATGTACCTGATCCGGACCAACGTCCCCACCATCGCCTCGGTGAAGCCCTACACGCCGCTGGAGGTCCTGGGGCGGGACCTCTACATCCGGGAGGGATGCGTGGGATGTCACTCGCAGATGGTGCGGCCCTTCCGTTCGGAAACCGAACGCTACGGGGACTACTCCAAGTCGGGCGAGTTTGTCTTCGACCACCCCTTCCTCTGGGGATCCAAGCGCACCGGACCCGACCTGCAGCGGCAGGGCGGCAAGTATCCCGACGCCTGGCATTACAATCACATGGAGGATCCCCGCTCCACCTCCCCCGGATCCATCATGCCGCCCTACCCCTGGCTGCTCACCCGGAAGCTCGACACCAACGCGCTGCCCGCCCGGATCGCCGCCCTGCGCAAGGTGGGGGTGCCCTACCCGCCGGGATACGAGCTGGGTGAGGCCCAGGCGGCCCTCGCCGCCCAGGCCAGGGCCGTGGTGGCCAACCTCGCCCTGGGCTCCATCACCAACGCCCCGCCGGACACGGAGATCATCGGCCTGATCGCCTATCTGCAGCGCCTCGGTACGGACATCAAGGCGGCCCCCTCCGCAGCGGCCCCCGTGGCCGCAGCCATCGCAACCCCCTGACCCCTCCCCACCATGATCCGCAATGTGCTCAGCGACATTGGCGGCGTCGGCCTGTACGGCGTCATCTCCATCTGCCTCTTCGTCACCGTCTTCACCGGCGCGCTGGTCTGGACGCTCCTCCAGCGGCCCTCCCTGATGGCCTCCCTGGGACACCTGCCCCTGGCCGACGGCGAGCGGCGCCGCAATCCGGAAGGAGACTCCCACCATGAATGACCCAAAAACGCCCCTCAAGGACCCGCTGCTGCTCGACCACGAAGCGGATGGCATCCAGGAACTCGACAACAACCTGCCCCGCTGGTGGGTCTGGCTGTTCTACCTGACCATCGTCTTCTCCTTCGCGTATCTCGGCTACTACCATGTGGCGGGCAGCGGCGACCTCCAGATTGCCGCCTATCAGAAGGAGATGGTCCGGGGCAATGCCCTCAAGGACGCCGCCCAGGCCCAGTTCGAAGCCTCCCTGGGATCGCTCGAACCCTCGAAGGATTCCGCCCTGCTCGCCCGGGGAGGCCAGGTGTACCAGACCTACTGCGCTCCCTGTCACCGCGCGGATGGCGGCGGCCAGGTGGGTCCAAACCTCTGCGACGACTACTGGATCCACGGAGGCACCTACGGGGACAACCTGCGGATCATCATCACCGGAGTGCCGGAGAAGGGCATGCTCACCTGGAAGGGGGTCCTCACCCCGGCCGACATCCAGGCGGTGGCCAGCTACATCCAGACGCTGCGCGGCACGTCGCCACCCAATCCCAAGATGCGCGAGGATCTGGCGCCGGCCACGCCGGCGGAGGTCTATGAGTAGTCATCCACCAGACGCCGTGGCCCCGACTCCGGAGTCCGGGCCGATGCGGCCGGTCAACTGGGGGGATTTCCGGGAGCACCTCCCCACCGCGTCCCGCGACGGCAGCCGCCGGTGGCTGTATCCTGCGCTCCCCTCCGGACGCTGGTACCGTTGGCGGACGCTTCTGAGCTGGGCCTTGCTGGGCGTCCTCTTCGCGGGCCCGTTCATCCGCATCCAGGGCAATCCCCTGCTCATGTTCAACATTGTGGAGCGGAAATTTGCCATCCTGGGACGGATCTTCTGGCCCCAGGACACCATCCTCTTCGCGGTGGCGATGCTGATCTTCTTTGCCGGCATCATGATTTTCACCACGGCCTTTGGACGCCTCTGGTGCGGATGGACCTGTCCGCAGACCGTGTTGATGGAACTGGTGTTTCGGAAGCTCGAGCATCGCATCGAGGGCGACCCCGCGGCGCGCCGGGCGCTGGATGCGGCGCCTTGGTCCCTGCGGAAGCTCGGGATCAAGGGGCTGAAGCACGGCCTGTTCCTGGCGTTGTCCTTCCTGATCGGAAACACGCTGCTGGCCTACATCATCGGCAGCGACGCGCTGTACCGCATCATCACCGACGATCCGCGCCAGCACCTGACCGGACTGGGCTTCATGCTCGCGTTCACGCTGCTGTTCTACGCGATCTTCGCCCGCTTCCGGGAGCAGGCCTGCACCTTCATCTGCCCGTATGGACGCTTCCAGTCCGCCCTGCTCGACGAGAACACCATGGTGGTGGCCTACGATCACCGGCGCGGCGAGGCACGCGCCCCCTGGCGACGCGACGAATCGCCGGAGCAGCGCCGCGCCCACGATCACGGGGACTGCGTGAACTGCCGCCAGTGCGTGTCCGTCTGCCCCACCGGAATAGACATCCGCGACGGCATTCAGATGGAGTGCGTGAACTGCACGGCCTGCATGGATGCCTGTGACACCATCATGGACCGCATCGGGCGTCCGCAGGGACTGATCCGGTACGCGTCG
>JAFLEG010000148.1 GCA_017302195.1 Verrucomicrobiota bacterium | reverse complement strand
GGAACGCAGCTCTACCAGGCCGTGGCGCCCCGGAGGATCCGGTGCCAGCTTGAGATGGGTTCCAAGAATCCGACGCTGGTACTGGCGGATGCCGACCTGGATCTCGCAGCGCGACTGGTGGCCACCGCTGGCTTCGGGCTGACCGGTCAGGCCTGTACCGCGACGAGCCGGGTCATCGTGGAACGTCCGGTACTGGAGCCCTTCACCGAACGGCTGATTGCCCTGGCGCGCAGATGGAAGGTTGGCCCTGGGCTGACCTCCGGCGTACAGATGGGGCCTGCGGTGAGCGAATCCGAGCTGGAAGGCAATCTGGCGGCAATTCGCCAGGCGCAATCTGAAGGTGCCCACCTGGCCTGGGGAGGCGAACGGCTTCAGGACGGCGACCTGGCCCACGGCTGGTTCATGCAACCGGCAATCCTGGATGGTGTGACCCCGGCCATGACAATCGCCCGCGAGGAGGTGTTCGGTCCGGTGGTGGCGGTGATCGCCGTGGATGGTTTTGAGGAGGCCATCGCCGTCGCCAACGGCGTGGACGTGGGGCTCAGCGCCAGCCTGGTCACCCGTGACTTCAAGAAGGCCATGGTGTACGCCGAACGCATCGAGTGCGGGGTGGTCAAGGTGAACCAGATCAGCACCGGCCTGGCTCTCCAGGCACCTTTTGGAGGCGTCAAGCAAAGCAGCACCGACACCTTCCGGGAACAGGGTGCCGCCGGCCTCGATTTCTACAGCCGCACCAAGTCGGTGTACCTGGACTACTCGACCTGAGTGCAGAGGGGACGATGGATGGGCTGGCAAGACACCGGCCCATGCTTCAGGTCAACACCCGCGAAGAGGCACTTCCCTTGCGATGCTTGGCTTCCTGGCTCGGGAACAGATTCCAATTCACCCCGAGGGATTCAGGCAGCAGCAGGGCAAGACTTGATCGGGGAGCGCACCCTGCGGGAATCCCGTGGCGGAAAAATGGCTGGCCGACATGGATTCGAACCATGACTAAGGGCTCCAAAGACCCCTGTGTTACCATTACACCATCGGCCAACAGACTGGGAAACTATGGGTGGGTCCGGCTGAGGCAACCAAGCAGAAAAAGAAAAACGGGGCTGGAGTTGCCTCCAGCCCCGTCTGATGAGCCTTCAAATCAGGTCAGTTCCTGACACGGGCGTAGATGATGGTCGTCGCGCCCGGTTCCCAGACGTAGGAACCACCCGTGGCACCCGGAACCGGAGCGTAGGGTCCGCCCAGGGTTTCCGCAGCCTCGAGTTGCCCGCCACCCGTCCAGGTGATGGTCACCTTGCCGTCGGCACCGACCGTGATTCCGGTGATCTCCGGCTGGGCGCTGACGCCTGCCGGGTAGAAGTACAGAGCATCCAGGTCTCCATCGCCACGCGAGATGCGGAGGCGAAGGGTGGTGTTGGCGCCCAGCGCGAGCGAAGCGAGGGAGCCGCTTCCATCGGCCGCGAGGAACGGAATGTGGTCGTTGGAACTCCATCCACCGGTCTCGCTCATGGTCAACTGGGCGATCACAGTGGTGGCCGCATCCACCTTGGTCCGGTCGCCAGTCACCAACTCCAGGGTCCGGTCGTGAGCATTCGCTGCGCGTCCATCTCGGGACCCCACGAACACCACGTTGTAGTTCCCGGCCGGGAAGTCGCGAGTGTACTGATACCACTCACCGGAATCGCCCCAGCCAATCTTGTAATTGTTGGTCAGGGTGAAGTCCGGCCGCTCCGTGTTTCCGCCACCGTTGTCCACGATGACATCCACGTTGCCGAGTTCCTCGGGGGCGACCGGGAAGTCCACGGCCACGCCATTGTTGAGCCAACCATTGCGCAGGCTGTTGCCGTTCGCTCCGGCATCCGCGGTGGATTGTGCGCTCAGGTGGAAGTCAATGCCAGGCAGACCATCCTTGCCCTGATAGAGATCCGCCGCGAGCGGCATGACACTTGCCGCCGGCAGCGTCTGGCCGCCGTCGAAGTTGTAGTCCTCCGCCTCAATGACCAGAGCAACACCGGTCATGATCGCGCGGGAGCTGTCATCAGGATAGGTGCTGGTGGTGCCACTCGTGTTGGAAACATCGCAGTAGTAGTCACCCATGTTGGCAACTCCGGCATTCGGAATTGTCAGCGTGGCACTGGTGGCTCCCGCGATGGCCTTCTTGTTTTGGTACCACTGGTAGGTCATCGGCGTCGCCGACTCGGCGGCCACCGTAAAGGTGATGGTTCCACCCGCGGCATACTTCACCGAAGTCGGCCGCTGGGTGATGATCGGGGCGATCTTGTTCGGGTCAATGAACCAACCCACCCGGTCGCCGCCCAACTCGTTGGCACCGTTGCCGGGGTCGGCTTCAGACGCCAGCTTGACGGCGATGGCACCGTGATCGCCGCCGCCGCCCTCCTTGTACAGGTGCTCCAGATAGTACTGGGTTCCGGCAACCAGGGCGATGTTCCCACCAGGACCGGTGGCCCACTCAGTGTTCTGATACTCGTCAGAACGGTTGGCACGGGCACCGGGCTCTCCGCGGGTTCCGGTGTTGGAGGCCACGCCGTCACCGTTCCAGAGGCGGGGATCGCTCCAGGAAGGCTCCTCGGCAATCTTCTTCTTGTTGGCCGGGTTGGCATCCGTGCTCAGGTACAGCTCGCCGTGGTCATCGGAGGCGATGAAGAACACATAGTTTCCAGACACGGACGGCGTGAAAATCAACCGGAGTTGACCGAAGTAGTTCTCAAAGAGCCCCGATCCCGTGTAGGCCGAGGTAATCAGCCGGACGGAGTCCGGAACGCCCACATCCGCGAAGGTCTCAAATCCACCGGTCTCATCGTTCCAGAGCCGGAACTCAACCACCCCTCCCTGGAACTTGAAGGACTGCAGGGATCCGGTGAATGCGGACGGCAGGTTGGCGTTGTCACGAACGCCGTTGATGGTCACCGGATACGCGGTGTTCTGCGCCTGGGTGGAGGTCGCGAGCAGGATCGTGCGATCATTGACCCGGGTGGCGGAACTGACCGTCAGACCGGTGATCTGGTAGTTGCCCACGGTGGTGGCCGAAGGATCAGCCACCGGCTCGGAGAAGGTCACGGTCACGGAGTCAAAGCTCGCGGAACCGGTCAGGTCGGTCACAGTGGGGGCCACCGTGTCCGCGTTGACCGTCAGTGTCGCTTCAGCACTGGTGGCGTTGGCACCGACAACCGCGGCGATCACCTTGATCTTGGCGTTGTTCTGGGCAAGGGCCACCACCGGGATGGTGAACGAGGAGCCATTGGCGCCGAGCTGGGCGACGTTATTGATATACCACTGCCAGGAAATGGCATTGCCGTAGTCGGCACCGTAGGGAGACGAACCGGTTGCCGCTGCGCTGAACGTCACCGCCGAGTTGGCCGTGGCCTCCACGCTGTCGGGATCATCAGTGATGGCAATGGAGGCACCCACGCCGTCCACCGGGGATTCGATGATGGCACCACGGATCGGCCCGAGCTGTCCGGCCGGAGTGGTGTCGCCTTCAAGGCGCCATCCCACCTGGCCCCAGTCGCCGCCGCCGCCTTCCTTGACGAGGAGGGTGATGCCGACCTTCTGGCCTGCAGTCAGCGCGATCAGATCGCTGGTTTCTTCGGGCAGGGTGCCGTCTTCGCCGACTTCCTGGAAGGCGGCGCAGCAACCGGTCTCCACAGCCACCGGGAATTCCGCGAGGGGATCTGGGATGGAGCCCACCTTCACAAAGAGCTGGCTCGCATCATCGGACCGGGTGAAGAAGCGGTAGGATCCGCTGACAGGAACGGTCACCAGACCGGTCATCTTCGAGAGGAAGTTGTCTCCGTAGGTGTTTCCGAAGTTGGAGGTCTCACCGAAGCTGAAGCCGTTGCCGTAACGGATGCTGTCCGGGGGATCCGAGAAATGCGGATCACCCGTACCGGCATCCACCGCTGTGCCGGCGATGTTGAACCAGACCTCATTCTTGACGAAGCCCACACCGGCGATGTCCGCAACCGTGGTGGTATTGACCTTCGCATCCGGACCCGCAAGGCCCGCAATGTTCTTGCCGCGCACCGTGTAGGTGTAGGCAGTGCTCGGAGCAAGGCCACGATCCTCGAACGAAGTGGTGGTCAGCAGGGGCGCCACGACGACGTCACCACGGAGGACCTCATAGGCCACCCGGGCATTCGGATCACCCGCGACGACCGCCGCATCCCAGGTCAACAGCGCCCGACGGGAACCCACCTGGCTCACCGCGAGGTTTCCAGGGGCTCCAGGAACTGCGGTGACTTCCTGAGCCACCGTGATCAGGCGGAGATTGTCCACGTGGGTGTGCTCATTGGCATTGCCAGTGCGTCCGGCGAACACCAACTGACCGGCGGAGGGGAAGAACGCGGTCTGAAAGTTGTCCAGAACCTTGTTGCCCTTCCAAGTCACGGTCAGCTTGCCATCGGGGGTCAGATCCACGGCAAACGGACGCCAGGACAGCCCCGCCCAGGACTCGGCGGAACGCGGATCGCCGCCGTTCGCCCAAAAGGTGGCGTCCCGCGGTCCGGTCTGGAGGCTGGTGATGTCATCCGCGGTTCCATTCCGGGTGGGGAGCCCCGTCTTGTTCACCGTCACATTGTCCACGCGGACGATGATGCCCTCGATGTCAGTGGTATCGTTCGGATCCGTGGGGAACACGTTGCCGGACCAGGTGTCGAAGGAGACGGCAATACCGGTCTTGGTGCCCGTCTCAGCGCAGCAGTTGCCGCCAAGATCCGTATCCGCCAAGCTGGTCAGGAAGGGATCTCCATCCCGGGCGAAGCTGATGCTGAAGCCGTCCGCAGCGCGCTCTGTCGAGGGATTGCCAACGCGGAGGTCAGCGGACAGTGAAAAGCCGGTGACCACCTTGCCGGGATCGGTGTTGCCGAAGACCACCATGCCAGTTTGCGAGTTCTCCGCGTAGGTGATGGCCATGAACCCGCCGGGGTTGCCACCCTCCGCGGGGAACATGGTAGCGTTGTTGCCCGCCGTCTGGATGTCGGCAGGCTGGCCTGAGTCGAAGTTGAAGGTGATATCGGCCGCCTGGGCGGTCGAAATGCCCACCAGAGCCGTCAGGACGGTTGTTGCGGCAAGCAGTTGAGTGCTTGCCGTCCGCCGGCGGCTCCAAGAGGCAACGGCGCCGCCGGTGGGACGGCGCAACTGCTGTTGGAATGTGTGTTTCATTCGAGTGTTTTTGTGTTGGCCACGTTCAAATCCCACGGGTCGTTACGGGGACAAATTACGAGGCGATGCCCGAACGTGGAAAAGGGGCACCTGAATTTCAAGCAAAACGTGGTGGAATGTTGAAACTCCGGGCCGGAAATGGTGTTGCGTGGTGCAGCCCAGCCAGGACGGCTGACGTTCAAGAACGTGCTGCATCCAATGGGGAATTCAGCGGAGTGTACGGCAAGGGTTCCGAGGGGACGTGGCGCCGGAACCGGTTCCCATGAGATGCGACCCACCATGGCCTATCCCGGGCCCCCTGGGGGCGGATCGCATTCCGCCCCCGGGCTCCATGGCTGTGACCTCTGAACTTTCTCCGTGGCAAGCACCCGCTGCGATGGGGATACTCGTCGTGTGTCCTCCGCGATGGTTCCGGCCAGACTTCCCGGCCCCCACCGGATTCCCCGGCCGCTGTATCTGGGCGCCGCCCTTGTGGGAGTCGGGCTCCTGCTGGCCGGGATCGCCGGAAGACAGGCCGCCGTCCGGGAAGCGCAGGTCATGGAGATCGTGACCCTTCGCGACCAACTGCAACAGCGTCTGGAATTCGCCTACACCGTGCCGGCTGAAATCCAGGCCCAAGGACCGAACCAGGCTGTTTTGACGGACCTTCTGGTACGAGCACGGGATCTCGAAGCCCGGGTCTTCCGCGTTCCACGGAAGCCACAGCCTGGCAGCGTTCCCGGCGCTTGGGATCTCGAGCTTGATCTCGCCACGGCCACGGCGGCGAACGCCACGGGGCATTTCGCCTCCGCCCTCCAGTCCCTGGAGGCCTATGACGAAAAAGGCGCCTGGGCGCTGATTCCGGACCGATTGGGACGGGCAGACGACCTGCTGCAGGTTCGCGCTGACTCATTGTTCGGCCTGGAACGGTGGCGGGAGGCTGCGGACCGGTATCGGCAGATCGTCGAGCGCCATCCCGCCCGTGCCGGCGTGGGCCTGCGCCTCGCGGAATGCCGGTTTCGGACGGGGGAACGAGCCAAGGCGCTGTCGCTTCTGGAGGCGTCGGCGCGAACGTTGCAGGAGCGTGCGACCCGGGAACTTCAGGAGGGACAGTTCGCTCTCGGGGTCTCCACCTTGGAACGGGCCCTGCCCCTGTTCCGTCGCCTGTGTGATCAGGAGGGCCAAATCCAACTGGACCGCGAGCATGTCGCGGTGCTGACCAGTCTGGCATGGGTGTACGCGGCGGCGCCGGCCCCCGGAATTCGCAACGCACCCCGGGCCAGGGAGCATGCGGAGGCGGCGTGCAAAATCAGCCGATGGCAGAGCCTGGCCGCGGTGGAGGCCCTGGCCGCCGCCCATGCCGAGGCCCGCGACTTCCCTGAAGCGGCCCGCGTGCAGTCCAAGGCCCTCAACCTCGCGCCCCCCGCTCAACGAGCCCGGATCCAATCCACTTTGGACCGATACACGGCCGCCGGTGGTCCGACTTCCGTGGCACCGGCCGCCAACTAACCCCCGGGAATGCGTTCTGTGATCCCGGGTCCGTCAAATTCCAGGTGCAGGAGCCGTTCCCTTACCCATTCCTGACCGGAGGCGCCCCGGACGGATGACGAAGGGCGAAGGCCATAGATCCACTCAAACTCGGCAACCTGTTTCCCCGGGGGATTCCGGGCATTCCACAGCCGGCACAGATATTTTGCCACTGGAGCCCGGTACACCTGGAACCCCTGGTCATCCGCATAGGCCATTTCGCGGAACAGCTTCCTCCAAAAATAGTTGGGGTAGGCACGTGATGCCGGCATGGGGGCGCTCCAATCTACAGGAGCGCCCCCGCCAAGCAGATCCACCTCGGTGCCATCCCGAAGGCGGGCGCGGGCGAAGTAGCCCCCGTTCCTGGAAGGCGCGGTGTCAAACATCGCCCAGCGTTGCGACAGGCCCAGGCCGGTGGTCATGGGCCTCCAACGCTCCGGAGCGAGGGGGGACAGGGGACTGGAAGGCAATCCCCCCACATTGACGAGAATCACGTACCCCAGCAAAGCGCCGCAGACCGATTGCGCGATCCGCTCGCCCATCGGAAGCCCGCTCCAAGACGGATTCCCACCAAGCGGGACGCCCCCGGGGTCCGGGACGGATATCCGATTCCAAAGCTGCGGGGGCACGAACAGCGACAGACCGGCGATCGCGACCCACGAGAAGGTGCCCACCTCCAGCGCCCAATGGATTCCCAGGTGCATGACCACCAACGCCGTGAGGACGCTGACCCGAAGCTTCCAGGAAGACCGGGGAAACAGCAGGACCAGCGGACCGAGCCACTCCAGCGCCAGCGTACCCCAGGTCAGCACGCTCAGCACATTCGGATGCGACAACAGGGACCGGCCGAAGGCGGATCCATAAAACTCATGATCCAGGGAGCCGGCCACCGCCTCGCCGCGAAACCACTCGCCGTTGCTCTTGTACAGGGCGGAGAAGAGATACATCAGGGCCATCTGGAGGAGGATCGCCGCCGAGGCGACCGAGCGGATGGGAGTGGCCGCGTCTGGCGACGACGCGCCGCCCCGCCGGCGGCGTCGCCATTGATCCAGCGACCACCGGGCGCCCAGAGGAAGGAACACCCCCCACAGCAGCAGCATTCGGAGCAGGATTTCCGACCCGCTCAGAATGGCCGGCACCCGGTGCTGGACCGAGACCAGCATGAGCCAGGATCCGAGGGTCGCCAAACGGGTCTCCCATCCCACCAGCAAGGCAACACCAAGCAGTCCGGCCAGCGCGAACAGCACCGCCTGGTAGCCGGCAGATCCTCCGCCGAAGTGGAACGACCAGTTCCACACCGTGGACACCCGGTAACACACCTCCCACCGGGGAAACATGCCCTCGTCGGTGTACATCGCCCTGAGGTCCGTGCACCGGATGGCCAGATCGAAGAGCAGCACCAGGGCAGCCAGGATGCGGAACAGCGCCAGGGATCGCGGATCAATGGAGAACAGCCTTTCCGGGCTGGAGGCACCCGCCGTGTTTCCTGCCGTGCGCAAGGACGAGGGACTGGGCATGGCGTCTGGCTACGGAATTCAGGGAGGACCACCCGGTCGGTCGCGGAAACGGAATGCTTCCCATGGCGCCGGGGAACGGTTGGAGGATCTTTTCACAGGTTGCTTGTTCGGGCAATGACTCCGGCAGGTACCCCGGGGGAGAGCCCAGGGCTGTTTGCAAAGTCCTGTGAGAGGTGGTTGGAGGGCGAGTACTGCGCCTGTGGAGTGACACTGGGGCGATGGACGAGGGGTCGGAAGGG
>JAFLEG010000147.1 GCA_017302195.1 Verrucomicrobiota bacterium | reverse complement strand
AGACGAGGCCACGAGGCTCTGACTTCTTCTGCCTTGCTGAAAACTGAACGCTTGAAACTGAACACTTCACACGTGGCATTCATTCACTCCTCAGCGCCACCATCGGGTCCACCCGGGACGCGCGTCGCGCGGGAAGCCAGCATGCCATCAGGATCACAGCACCAATACCGAGCGCCGCCAGCAGCCACATCGCCGGGTCGAACGGGACGACCCAGACGACGACGCGCTGGAGAGCGAACGAGGCGCCCAATGTCAGCGGCAGTCCAACGGCGATTCCAGCAAGTGCAAAGCGGGCGCCGACTCCGAGCACCAGAAAGAGGACATCCAACCGCCGGGCGCCCACCGCCATACGAATGCCGATGTCCCGCGTCCTTTGTGCGACCAGGAAGGAGATGACTGCGTAGATCCCCAACCCCGTCAGCAGCATCGCGAGCGCCGTCATGGCGCCCAGGAGCGTCGTGATCTGGCGTTCCCGGGACAGGCGCTCCAACCGGACCTGCTCCACCGGCAGCACCCGGCTTCCTTGCAACCACGGATCCTTGCCGGACAAGGCCGTCTGAATGGGCTTGATCAGGGACTCCGGTGCGGTGCGGGTTCGCACCAAGAAGGCGGGGTTGAGGGCCGCCGGGAGGCCGTGGAAAAATGCGGTCGGAAGCGCCGGATCCGCCGGCGACACGAGTCGGGCGTCGCGCACCACGCCGATGACTTCGTAGGCCTCATTCCAGGTTTCATCGTAAATCTGGCGTCCCAATGCCCCGCGATCCGGCCAAAAGGTCTGAACGAAGCGTTCGTTGACCAACGCCACGCGGCGCTGCCCGGTCAGGTCTTCAGCCGAAATTTCACGGCCGGCCACCAGTGAAATCCCCAGGGTGCGAAAGGCCGCAGGGCCGGTCCGATCCATCCAGAACTTCTGCTCGACGCCAGGATGTCCGGCGAGGCGCGTCGTCACGACCTCCTGAGGGCCGCCGACAAAGGGGGATCGTCCGAGGACTCCGACCGAGGACACGCCGGGGAGCGACGCCAGTCGTTGCCGCAACTCCTCGCAGGCAGCCGGGGCGTTCTGCTCCAGATAACGGACATACTGCTCGCGGAAGTTTCCATCGCCAGGCTGGAAGGTCGCACGAAGGGAGTCCTCGATTCCCACTTGGGCGACGATGAGATGATCGGTGGGAAATCCCGTGTCGCTTCGGACCTGCGCCCGGATGGCGCGCTGACACAGACAGGCGCTCGCCAGCAATACCAGGGAGCCGGAAACTTGGCCCACAACCAAGACCTTCTGCCAGGACCAGAGCCCCTGACCGCTTCGGTCGGCGGCGATCTCCTTGAGGCTGGAGACCAGATCCGGTCGTGTTACCCACAACGTCGGGAAGAGACTCGCGCCAGTGGCTGCGACGAGCGAACCCAATGCCGCGATTCCCACGACACGAAAGTCGGGATGCAGGCTGACCTGAGCACCCGGGTTGAAGACGCCGGCAATGAATCGGGGTTCCACACCGCCCAGCACTGCCATCATGAGCAGGGCGGCGAAGGTTCCCGCCAACGAGAGAATCAAGCCCTCCCACAAAGGCTGCCGCATCAAGGTCCAACGGCTGGCCCCCAGGGCCCTCTGGGTCGCCAGCACCCGGCGTCGGGCGAATCCCCGGGCGAGAATCAGGCTGGCCAGATTGGCGAGGGCGATCAGCAGCAGCAGCAGACTCGACACGGCCGCCAGGCCGTTGACCTTCAGGATGTCGTCGAGCGATTCCAGTGCGAAGGCCCGATCGCGGCTCCCCCACCCGGCGCGCAGCAGGGCGACGCGGGTGAAGCCGGCATTGTTGCCCGCCGCCGGGCCCGCGGTGGAGGTCGGGGAATGAAGCGTCCGGGTGACTTCCTGCACCGTGGACGCCAGCGATGCCGCGGCGGCTTCGGGAGCGACGGGGTCGGCCAATCGTCCGAACATGGAATAGCTGGCCGGGGGCTTGAAGGCCGATTCCATGCCCAGCGGCAGGATCACGTCGGCTCGTCCAAGACCGTCGAAATCCATCGCCGTGACCCCGACCACCTCGACGGTCTGGCTGCCGGGATACTCTCCCTTCAGCGTCAGGGCCTTCCCCAAGATTGCCGGATTACCGTCCAAATGCTGCTGCCAAAGGCGGTGACTGATGACCGCGACGGGATGGGCGCCGGGCGACCCGTTCTCCTCCCTGAAGAACCCACGGCCCAAGGTCGGCGGGACGCCCAGAAAGTCGAAATAGTTGGCCGAGACAAACTGCAGACGGACGGGATCCCATCCTTCCTTGGTCCGGACTCGGGCACTCATGCCACTCATCCCAATGATCGCTGCAAACGCCCGATTCCCGGACTGAATGGCCTCAAGATAGGGTGCGGAGAGATTGAAGAAGCGTGCCGCCCCGGTCGTGTCCGCGGGGCGGATGGCCCATACCTGCTCCGGTCGCTGAAAGCCACGGGGACGGAGATACTGGTCGTAGAGGATGGTGAACAATGCCAGGTTGGCGCCGATGCCCAGCGCCAGCGTTAGCACCGCCACGGCGGTGAAGCCGGGGTTCTTGAGCAACTGGCGGCAGGCGAAGCGGAGGTCGGTCATGGGGAAGTTTTCAGGTTCCAGTTTTCGGTTTTCAGCGGGGCGTGACGCGGCGGCGGCTCATCACGCGCCTCGTGTCCCGGGCATGAGGCGTTCTCATCCAATGGACTGGATTCCCCTTCAGGGTCCGAAGGGAACCAAGCTGGATACCCATGAGTCTCACTCCAGCCTTCGGACCGAGACCCGGGAGTTCTGTTCGAGCATCTGGCGCCAGTTACCGAAGCCACTCATCGCGGTATTCCTCCACGAAGGCGTCGTCCGAGAGATGGGGATAGGCGCTGGCCACCCGGTCCAGGGCATCCGACTGGCCGGGGGACAGGGTTTCGGCGGGGTCCAGGCACCAGAGGCCTTCCAACAGGCGCTGACGTCGCAGCACCTCGTGGATGCCGGCGATGCATCCGGCGAACTGGTGGGCGGCATCGAACAACGCGCCATTGGCGTCGGTGACCTGCGCCGCCAGGGTCAGCAGGCGGGCGGGGATCGGTGCGCCATCTCGGACCGAGCGACACAGTTCCCACTGCTCGACCGCCCGCCGGGTCCCGCAGGCCCAGTGCCCCAGCAGGCCGCCCACCATCCGCAGTCCCGGATCCTCCCGGGCGGCGTCCAACCGATGGTCGGTCAGCAGGTCCAGCAGGATGTGATCATCGTTGCCCGTGTAGAGGGCGATGTCCCCGCGGCGTCCGGACTCGAGCACCCCGCGCAGCACGTCGAGGGTCTGGTACCGGTTGAAGGGCGCGATCTTGATGCCCACGACGTTGGGGATCCCGGCAAACCGCCTCCAGAACTCCTGGGACAGGATGCGTCCGCCGACCGCCGGCTGGAGGTAGAATCCAAAGAGCGGGATCTCCCGGGAGACCGTCTCACAATGACGGAGGACGTCCTCCTCGGGCCACTCCCGCGTGGCGGCCAGGGAGAGCAGGGCGGCGTGATACCCGGCCTCGCGGGCCAGCGCTGCTTCGGCCAGCGCCTGAGCCGTCTCCCCGCACACTCCGGCGATCCGCACCGTCCGGCGACCACTGCGCGCGTCGCAGTCCGCCGCCGTCTCCGCCGCCAGTTGCAGCACCGGCGCGAACAGACCGTGCCGGGGCTCCCGGATGGCAAACTGGGTGGTGTGGACCCCGACGGCGAGCCCGCCCGCACCCGCCGCGTGGTAATACCGGGTCAGGGCCCGCTGGCGCCGCTCGTCGAGCCTTCGGGACGCCGTCAACGCCAGCGGGTGCGCCGGGATCACCAGGCCGTCGCGAAGACGGTCGCACACCCACGCGGGCGGTTGGGGATGGGATGCCATGGATCGCGCGCTCCTCTCAGTAGCGTCCGTCACGCACCTCAAAGCGGGTGGGGCGGTTGAGCACGCGCCCGCCCGCCGTAATCCACCGGGCGGTGCAGCGCATCACGTCGGCCAGCGGGGTGGGCGGCGGTCCGAAATGGGCATCCAGTCGCGACGGATTGCTCAGCAGGGCGGTCCCGGATTCCTGGCCGGTGAAGCTGACCGGACGGTCGAGCAGCCGAGCCAGCTCCGTGGCGACGGTGCGGACGGACAGCAGGTCGCCGTGACACAGGTTGAATGCCCTTGGCGGATGCTCCGCGAGATCGAGGGAGCGCAGGATGCGGTCCGCCGCGTCGCCCTGCCAGATGCAGTTGAACCAGCCATTGGAGATATCCACCGGCTCTCCCCTCGCGATGCGCAGGGCGATATCCACCAGCACCCCGTAGCGCAGCTCGACCGCATAATTCAACCGCAGCACGGCCATCCGGGTCCGGCCGGAACGGGAGGCGAACTCCAGCAGGCGTTCGCGCGCCACCGCCGCGTTGGCGTACTCGCCCACGGGCGTCAGCGGATGCTCCTCGGTGGCGCCGCCCTGGGCCACCGGCACCTGCGGATAGACATTGCCGGTGGAGAGGGCCACCCAGCGGGCCTCCGGATACCGGTGCACACCATGCACCGGCGCCAGGGTGTTGACCGCCCAGGTCATGGCCGGGTCCTGGGCGGTTCCAAACTTCAGGCCCACCAGCGAGATGACGTCCGCAGCCTCGGGCAGGCGCCGCAGGGTTTCGGGCGCCAGCAGGTCCACCGACTCGGTCCGGATTCCCTGCTCCTCGAAGGGGCGCCGGCGTTCCGGATCGCCGAAACGGCTGGCCGCGATGACTTCGAGCCGATGCCCCGCCGCGTCGGCCGCCCGCCGGGCCATGCTGGCGACGGTCAGCCCCATCTTCCCGCCGGCACCCAGGATCACCAGCGGGCTGCGGACGCCCGGGATGAACCGCACCAGCTTCGGACCGGGCTCCCCGAGAATCCGGTCCAGTTGGGGTTCGTCGCAGATCGCATCGGGGAGCATGTCGCCCGCAAAGAGGCGGCGACCGACCGCGTCATTTCAAGACGGAAGAGCAGTCCTGGACCGGTTCAGAGGGTGAACGGAACGTTGCATTTCGCGGCGAGGCGTTCCGCCTCCGTCGGAACCCCCTGCGGCATCCAGCGGCGGAGATCGGCACTCCTCGCAATCAGCACCTGCAATGAGACGGTGGGTGACTCCGGGTGAAACTCCGGATCCACCGGCAGCTCCAACCGTTCCTCAGGACCGTCCTGAGAGTCGCAGGAAGGTCTCGTAGAGTTGGGGGTCTCCATACCGCAAAAACAGGCTTCGATAATGTTCGGAATCCAGCGGAACACGATTTCGACGCAGCAGTTCTTCCACATCCCGGGCGTCCTTGCCAGTGCGGTGAGGAAGCGCCTGGCGAAGGACATGAAGCTTCAGGGCGAGCAGGTGGTCCAGGCTGACCACGCGGCCGGCGATCCCGTCGAAGGAAACCGCCACCGCCGCAGAGTCCATGCGTTGGAATGTTTCCTCGTTCACCACCATGAGATCCAGTCCGTCCAGGCCTTCACCCTGGGTGAATTGGGCGAAGGCCGTTTGCTCCGAAAGAAGCAGCAGGCCGGACCCGGAGAGCCTGTGTTTCCAAGCCTCCAGGTCCGGGCGGCGGATCAGCAAATCCACATCGAACGTGGGGCGCGTGAATCCATGCACCCCCACGGCGAACCCGCCGATGACCAGGGATTTCAGCGGCGGGGGGGCACCCGCCAGCCGGATGAAATCAGGCAGCTTCACGCGTCGTGGGTTTCTCATCGTACCCGACGACCTTCAAGCCTGGGCTTTGGTATGCAGCTCAGTTGCCGTCGCGCACCTGCAGGTAGCCGGCCGTGCCGGACAGCGGCACGGTGGCGGTCCGCTCTGCGGTGGTGGCCACCACGGCCGGAGCCCCGGTCAGCGTGTCGCGACGCTCCACGGTGAACGGCCCGGCGCCACCGGACCAGGTGAGCACGAGGGTCTCACCCTGGACCACCGGGGCGTTCACCGTGATCGGGACGGCCACCGCCACCACCTTCACAATCTGGAGGGCGTTGATGGCGGGCTGGTGGGAATTGCCACCCGTGCCGGCCCAGGTGACGGACAGCGTCAGCGACCCGTCCGCGGCGGGCGACACGTCGTCGAACTGCACGTAGTTGCCGGTGGCGCGGCTGTTCGGATCCGTGCTGGTGATGCGGCGGAATGCCGGGTTGGCCGTCCAGTTCAATCCCACCTCGGCGCGGCCGGTGATGGTCGCATGGCTGCTGCCCGCCGCGAGCGACCAGTCCTGCTCGTAGGCCGGGCTGAAGTTGAACCCGGTGGCGTAAGCCAGGACCTGGTAACGCCCGAACGGGACATTGGCAAAGGTCAGGGTCACCGGCTCGACCGGCGATCCCGCCGTGACCAGTCCCTGCAACAGGATGCCGTCGGCGTCGCCGGTGGTGACGGTGCCGCTGTACCAGGCCTCGGTCAGCACGGCCGCGCTGAAGGTGACCGGAGAGGCCGCCCCCGCGGCGTCGTTGAGGGGGACGGCATCGAACGTGAATCCTTCCAGATTGTTCCAGTGTTCCTGCGGCACCGCCCCGGCCACATCCTCCGCCAGCAACGCGCCGGGAATGTTGGCGCCCCCGACGAAGCTGACGCCGATGTAGGGCTGCTGGGGCGATGGGGAGTTGCCGGACACGGTAAGCAGGGCCTCCTGGCTCAGGGTGTCCACACCGGCGACGCTGATCCGGCACCGGTAGTTCCGCCCGCCATCGGCCGCGGCGAGCACGGGCGTGGTGTACACCGGCCGGATGGCGTTCGGGATGTCCGTGCCGTCCTTCTCCCACTGATAATAGACTGGCTGGCCGCTGCCCTCGACGCGCACCTCAAACCGGGCGCGCTGACCCGCCGCCACGGTGGCCGGGGTCGGCTGCCGCGTGAAGGTCACCTGCCCGAGATCAGGATTCAACCAGGTCGAGATCCGGCTGCCGCCCAGCAGCGGGGGAACGTCCGACGCGGCGCTGCTGCGGACACCAACGCGCAGGTACACGTCGCCGCCTCCCTGCTTGAGCAACCCCTGCATCAGGTAGCGCTGCCCTGCCACGAGGTCCCCGGAAGTGACCGACGGCGTCTCGGCAAACGCGTGCGGGGAGAGTGGGAAGATGCCGAGCGAGGCCAGGCTGGCCTCGCCCGTGTCACTGCTGAGGAGGAGCTCCGCCTCATCGTCGTTGGCCAGGAAGAAGTCCTGCGTACCGGCTGTCGCCGGTTGGAAGTAGGCGGTGAGACGCGCCCCGTAGTTGTCCACCACCGGGTCGCGGTCGAGGCCGAAGCCGCGGACGTATTCCACGCGGTCTGGACGGCCCTCCAGGAAGGCCGGGGCATTCTTGAGGTCGTCCACGGTGGCGCCGGTCACCCCGAAGAAGAGTTCCTTGGTCGCCCATCCCTCCGCACGGCGCCACGCGGTGAAGCGGATGGTGGAGTTCGGCTGGATCGGCGTGCCGGTGGTGTCGGTGACCTCGGTCACCGTCAGCGTGTAGGCGGTGCCGGCGGTCTGCGCCGAGGTGGTCAGCCGCACGATCCGGGGGTCACCGGCGTCCACTTCGGCAGTGGTCACGGTCAGGCCGCCGCTCGCGGCAAAACGGCCCGGGGTCACGCTCGCCGCCGCGAGGGGCCGCGTGAAGGTGACCGTCACCGTGGTCAGGGCCGCCGAACCCACCGCGGACCGGAGCTCCGGTGCGGGCGCCTGGGTGCCGGTGTTCGGCAGGGCATCGAGCTGCGCCGCGGTCCGGGTCGGGTCGGTGGTGAAGATCAGGCGATCCACGATCATGCCCGGTTCCCGCGTCCCGAGGGTGAACACCATGGTCTGGCCGACATCGGCCGGGGCCACGGTCCAGACCACGGTGTCGGCCTCGCGGGACCACGCGAACACGTTGTTGGCGGGAGCGGTGGTGGCGTTGGCGGCCTCGGTGCGGACGACCGCCGACTGGTCCCCGGGGGTGCTCAGCGCGGCGAAGGGCAGGCTGAACCAGCAACTGTTGGCGGTGAAGGTATCCCCGGCCGTGCGGGCCTCGTCCGCGCGCCAGCGGTAGAACAGGTGGTAGTCGCCCGCCGCCGCAAAGCGGATCTGGTACTGCGCGAAGCTGTGCGGCGCGGTGGCATTGTCGCCCGCGCCTCCGATCGCCAGCGCGGCGGCACCGCTGGCCTGTCCATCGGACTGCCGGACCCAGGTGGTCGGCGCTCCATTGATCAGCTTCGCCTTCTCCGCTTCCGCCTCGAAGGCCACGAAATCCTCGGAGGCCCCCTGTTCCACCACGTCGGTTTCCGAATTGGCCAGCGCATCCAACTGCGCCGCCACCAGGGTCGGATCGGTGGTAAAGAGCATCCGGTCAATGATCATGCCCGGTTCCCGGGTGCCGAGGGTGAACACCATGGTCTGGCCGACATCGGCCGGGGCCACGGTCCAGACCACGGTGTCGGCCTCGCGGGACCACGCGAACACGTTGTTGGCGGGAGCGGTGGTGGCGTTGGCGGCCTCGGTGC
>JAFLEG010000146.1:2754-8475 GCA_017302195.1 Verrucomicrobiota bacterium | reverse complement strand
GGCCGGGGCAATTTTGGACGGCCACGGGGATGAGAAATCTGGGGGCATTGACCGAGGCCCGTCACAACCTCCACTGGGAAGAACTCTGGACCACCCACTGATCGGGGGCAGTGCCAGGATGCACCCGCCTCGGTGCCTCTGTGGGGCGCACCATCGGCGTTTGGATGGGGAGGACATGCGTCCCGCGTGTTGGTCCGGGCGTCCCGCCCAGACCCTTGTGGACGGTTCGGCTTCCGTGCCTCACCTCGCAGCCATGCCCAGGGAATGATGTCAGTGGACGAAGAACCGGGCGGGACGTCCGGTTCCGCACGCCAGAGGCGCACGCTCCCCAACTCCCCAATCCGCCCATGCCTCAATGCATCTCCACCGCGCAGCGGCCGAGGCCCCCGCGGTAGTAGTGGAAGCGAACGTCCGGGTGATCTGCCAGCAGGGACATGGGCACGGCGCTGTCGGCGAGGCCCTGGGAGATCATCAGCGCGGTGAGGCGCTGGCCCAGGGGGTTGTCGTGGGTGCCGGCATGCCAGATGGACACGCGGTCCGCCTTCCAGGTTTCGACCGGACCGACGGTGATGGCCTGGGCCGGCACCATCGTGATGTTGCCGCCGCCGCTGGTCCGGGCGTTCTGGGCGAGGGTGAGCGGATGCAGCTCCACCACCCGGGTGGCGAGCTTGCGGTACTCCGCGGGCGGCGGCGGCTCGTGCTTCCAGCGCCCGCGCCGCGGCAGCGGATCGTTGAACGCCCAGTGCTTGATGTCGCCCTGCCCGCCCTGCATGACCGCGCAGCGCACGCCGGACGCCCACGAGGCGCGGTAGGCGGTGGTGTCCCCCTTGGGAAAATGGAGGTGGGCCTCGGGCATGCGCAGCCGCCGCTCGATCCGGTGGAAGCAGAGCTCGCGGTCCGCGCGTTCGAAGCTCAGCGGATGGGTCACCGGCACCTCGCGTCCGGTCGCCGCATCGAACCATTCATCCATGCCCCAGAAGTGGGCGGATCCCAGGTTCAGACCCAGCGCATTGACCAGCCGGGCCACCAGCGGGAGCTGCTCGGTGGGGCCGATGGGACCGCAGATGCCGACCGGATTGTCCGGGGTCGCCTGACGCCAGGCCTCAATGTATTCGAGGGCCTCGGCGAGGTAGAAGTCCTCCAGCGTGTCGTAGAGCCGGACCTGGAAGCCCGGGCGCGACAGCCGCAGCAGCTTCTCAGGCGTCAGCTTGGCCGCGTCGGCGATGAGCTCGGAGTCGAGGGTGGTGTAGTCCCACCAGTCGGGGGCGATGGCGCTGAGTTTTCGGGGCATGGCTTGGGAAGTTTTCAGTTACTAGTTTTCAGTTTTCAGCGGAAGCACAACCCCATTCGCGGTGGGGCATGTCTCTCCAACTGAAAACTGAAAACTGGCCACTGAAAACTTCCTCATCCCCCGGCCAGGGCTTCGGACAACGGATCATCATCGCGGGCGCTGAAGCCGAGGTGAAGGTGCCGGCGCCAGCCCTCGGCATGCTCGAAGCGGCCGGAGAGGCGCCCCACGCGGCGGGACAGGTCATCGAGGGTGGCCAGGTAGCTGTCCATGCCCTGCGACTGGTCGAGCCATTCCTTCTGGCTGCGATGACAGGCCAGCGCGGACCGCTTGGTGTCATGCACCGCCGTGGTGTCCACGAAGAGGTCCGGCATCACCGGTTCGCGCAGCGGCGTGACCAGGCCGTGGGGCATGGCGTGGTACACGGTGACGTCGTGATCCACATGGGCGTGGCCGGGCTCGGTCCAGAAATTGGGCATGCCCCGGGCAAAGGCCGCCGTCACCGCCAGACGGCCGGCGATCACATGGTCGTCCATGTAGTCCACCGGCGGATGCGTGAGCAGGATCCTGGGTTGCGCCGCGCGCACGATGGCGGCGGCGCGGCGGAGGTTGGGGACGGTGTACAGGATCTCCAGGTCGTCGCAGAAGGGCGCGTGCCAGGTCGCCCCGAGCAGGGCGGCGGCCTCCCGGGATTCCGCCTCGCGCACCCGCCGGGTCTCGGCGGCCGAGAGCGTGAGGCTGCCCAGATTGCCGGAGGAAATGTTGCAGTAATGCAGCTCCCAGCCGGCGGCCTTCAGGCGGAGCAGGGTGCCGGCGAAGTAGAACTCGATGTCGTCCGGATGCGCGACCAGGGCGAGAACGGCGGGCATGCGGCGCGCTCCGGGGTTCAGGCCTCGCCGCGGCGGCGGAGGCGGTATCCCACCGCCCCCAGGGCGCACAGCGAGAGCAGAGCCCAGGAGCCCGGCTCTGGGATGAGCAGTCCGGTCACGTTCACGGCGTCCGTCACCGGACCGAAGGTGCCATAGCTGCCCGGCAGGTCATTCATGCCGGCGTACTGGTCGGTCCCCGGCTTGAACACGGCCACCAACTGAAACTGGAATCCGGCATTGTTGTTCACCGCGGCATCCAGCGCGGAAAGGTCCACGGTCTGCGTCTGCCAAACATCCTCAGCGGCGACGCCGAAGGTCCCGGCGGAGCTCCAGGCCCCGCCGTTGTCCACGCTGTAGAGCACCTCGTAGTACTTGCTGGCGCTGAACTGGGCCTTGATGTCGAAGCTCAACTGGATGGACTGGTAGCCCGCAGTGGACACCGCCCCCTCGATGCCCGCCGTGCCGGAGGCCGTGCCCTGGACCGGCAGGCTGCTGAAGCCCCAGTTGCGGTCCGGGGGCCCGTTGGGGTCGCTGGGACCGTTGCCAAAGCCGAAGAACGAGGACACCCCGCCGATGGGCGCCAGGGTGCCGGCTCCGGTGGAGGGAATCAGGGTGTCGTTGTTGAAGTCCCAGAAGGCGAGGCTGGCGGCCTGCGCCGCCACGGTGGAGAGCAGGGTGGAGAGGGCGAGGGCGGATTTCATGATGGGATCGAATCGAAAATACGCCCGCAACTCAAGCCAGCTTTACCGGTTTGCCGGTGGCCGCGGACTTATCCGCTGCGAAGAGGATCTCGTGGGTCTTGAGCGCGTCCCGGAAACTGGTGAGCGGCATTTCCTCCCCGCGCTCCAGCGCCGCGAAGAAGGCGTTGAACTGAGTCTGGTACGGGTGATCGCTCACATCCCCGGAATCCAGCATCTTCATGGAGAGCTCGCTCCACTGGTGGCGGTTGGTGGCCAGTTTGTTGGAGTGAAACTTGCGGTCGAGCAGGCTGCCCTCGCTGCCCACCAGATGGGTGTGGAAGTAATAGGGCTGAAGACAGTCCACCACCGCCGTACACTTGCCCACCTGGCCGCCCTGGAACTTGAGCAGCGTCACGCTGGTGGTGGTGTACTCGTAGGATTCGAAGATGCGGCTGCGAGAGCGGGTGTCGTAGCTGGTGACTTCCGCCACGTCGTTGCCGAGGCAGAGCAGCAGGGCGTCCAGCGCGTGGCATCCGGCGGTGAGCAGCGCGCTGCCCCCGGCATCCTTGCGGGTGTTCCAGCGGAACTGACCGTACCACGGTCCGATGCCGTGGTAGTAGTCCACCTCCCCGTAATGCAGGCTGCCCAGCAGGCCCTGGTCAATGACTGCCTTGGTGACCAGGAACTGGCTCGACCAGCGGCACTCGAAGCACACGCAGCTCTTCACGCCGGCCTCCCGGATGGCGCGGTCCATCGCGAGGCAGTCACGCCAGCTCAGCGCCAGCGGCTTCTCAATGATGACGTGCTTGCCCGCCCGGGCGGCGGCGATGGTGTGGCGGGCGTGGTCCTGCGGATAGCTGCAGATCGTGACCACATCAATCGAGGGATCCGACAGCATCCGGCCCAGATCGCTGTAACCCTTCACGACGCCGCCGTACTTTGCGGACAGCTCGGTGTCGTCCAGCGGACGCGACGAGTACACGGCCGTGACCCGGGCCTTGCCGGTGGCGTTGATGGCCGGGATGTGCGCCGAGGCGACCCAGCCGTGGCCGATGACGCCGACATTGAGGGGTTTCATGGGAGGCGGTGCGGAAGATCAGGGGTGGAGACCGGGCGGTTCAGCGGGTCATCCCGCATTCCCAGACGAACCACGCCGGTTGAAAGGCGGCGAGCGGGCTGCGCATGCGGTCCAACTCGGCCGCCGGTCCGTGGATTTCCAGCCGGATCAGGTCGGCCAGCCCGAGTACCTGCTGGAGCAGGTCGCCGACATTCTCCAGATGGGCCAGCGCGGCAGTGGCGCTGTGGTATCCCTCGCGGCAGAAGATCACGTCCTCATGGATCGTGAACTCATAGTAGCGGCAGTCGGGCTCCGAGGCCGTGCGGGCGACAAACTCCGGCAGCAGCGCCCGGGCGGCTTCCAGCTTGCCGGGATGGACCTTGAAATAGGGGTGGATGCTGACCAGGGCGTCCTGACTCATGGGATTCTCGGAAGGCGGCGGGCGGTGTTTTCTTCACAGTTTCAGAAGGCAGGCGGCTGGCATATCCGAAAAATGGGGAGGGGAGGGATACCTCACCCCCCGGTCAGGCCCCGCAGCACTTCTTGAATTTGCGTCCGCTGCCGCAGGGGCAGGGATCATTCCGGCCGACGGAAACCGGGGCGCGGAAGGGGGCGGGGATCTCATCGGGAAGCCCCATGCGGACCGGAGGATTGCCTTCAACGTTGGACAGATCGAATGAGTCGGGATCCGACGCGGACTCCTGGTCCAGCCAGCTTGAAGTCTCGGCAATGTCGCTCCAAGGCGGCCAGAGCTGCACGAACTGCGGCCATCGGTCGTCCGGGGAGTCGGCGAGCTGCCGCAGGGTCTCCCACCGAACGAACTCGGGATGGACCCATCCCTGCTGGCAGGCGGTTTCCAGATCGGGGACCAGTTCCCGCAGTCCGGCATTCAGGACCAGGATCGCCAGGGTGGTCCACTCATCGGTGAATTCCTGGACCAGTCCGCCCCTGACGAGGGAGCGGAGGTGTTCCACCAGGAACGAGCGTTCCATCCGGTTCCAGGCCGCCAGGCATCCCAACGCACGGATCGCGTCGCATCGGAGGGCGATGTGCGTGGCAGGGGTCGTGGCGATTTCCTGCAGCCGGGACGGGTTGTCACCCAGCAGCGACGCCATCAACTGGGAGTTGAAATCCAGGACGAACTTGTCCGGAAGCCGCCGGTAGGCCTCTGAATCCACGGAGAAGAAGCGCGCCGCCAGGGTCGCCGCGGCGGGTTCCTGCCATGCCGCCAGCAGGAACAGGGCGTGGACCCACAGGATATCCTCGTCGGAATCCGGGTCGGGATCCGGAGACATCACGCGTTCCACTGCGGCGATCAGGCGGGGGCTGAGGTCCGTCCGAAACCGATCCGCCGCCGCCAACGCCTCCCGCCGCATGGGATCGCCCGCCACACTCAGCACCTCCTCGATGCGGTCGGCATTCCAGTTCTCCACCGGCGCACCCTGCCGGTCTCCCGGGGGACCGGACACGGCGTCGAGGGCATCCACGATGGCGTGGAGCAGGAGCGGCACCATGGCCGACGATCGCTCGGTGAACGAATCAGCCTCGGAAGCGTAGGCCACCAGAATCCCAATCAGCAGATTGGGCTGGGAGGCTTTCGGCAGAGTCCGGCCGGTCTCCGCCGACTCAGCCATCCTGGTCATGATCGCCTCGATCCGCCGTTCCAGATCCTCCGTGTCCAGGAGCGGAATGGGCCGTCCCGATTCCCGTCGAAACAACTCCAGCAGAGAGGCCGTGTAATCCATCAGGGCGAGCTCGACCGGGCTCAACTCGGACAGCGGCACGAGGGTGGGGGCGGAGGAGGCCCGGGGAGAGGTCCCGGCGCGC
>JAFLEG010000146.1:0-2729 GCA_017302195.1 Verrucomicrobiota bacterium | reverse complement strand
ATGAGAAAGTTCGCCAGCGGCCCCTGCTCGTCGAAGAACCGGTCGGTGACGCGGGCCGCCAGGCGCGGGACCTGACGGACGATGGCCCGCCATTGAGTCATGGCCCGCTCATTGGAAAGCACGTGCATTGGCACAGTGCAGCCTCCCAGAGAACCGGGCCGAAGCGCCATTCTTTCCAGGGCGCCCCGGGCGTCCGGTGAATCCCCGTTCCTGAGGGAAGTGCGGGACTCGCAACGCCCACCCCTTCGGACGTAGCTTCAGCCCATGTCGCCCCGGACACGCACGCTGGCGCTGACAGCGGCCAGCATCCTGGCCGTGTGGATGCTTGCGCTTGGCGGGTTCGCCTGGGCGCGCCATTCCAAAATCACGCCGGACAGGGTCACAGCCTACCTGGCCTCGCTCGACTTCCGAAACCTGCCGCCCGCGGAACGCCTGCGGGCTCTCAGAAAACTCGCTGCCTGGCTCAACGCCCTGTCCCCGGAGGAACGGCGACGCGTGCGACGGGATCCCGCCTGGGCGGCCTGGCTTCAGTCCATGGACGATGCCGAAAAGGGTGAACTGCTGGAACTCACCCTTCCGACCGGCTTCGGGCAGATGCTGACCGCGTTTGAACAACTGCCAGAAGACCAGCGCCGGAAGACGGTGGAGGAAACGCTCCGCCGGCTGCGCGAGGATCGGGAAGCCGCCGAGTCGGACGGGAGCCCGGCGCCGGGGTCGGAAGCGGAGCTCAGTCCGGAACTGCGCGAGAAGATGGTGACCCTCGGGGTGAAGTCCTTCATGGAACAGGGATCGCCGGAGACCAAGGCCCAGCTCCAGCCGGTGCTGGAGGAGATGCAGCGCGCCATGGAGTCCGGACGCCTGTTTCGTCCGCCCCGCCGGCCCCGCATCCCATGAGAGCCTCTCTCCAGACGCCGGCCTTCACGCTGGTGGAGCTGCTGGTGGTCCTCGCCATCGTGGGCCTGCTGGCCGCGCTGCTCCTGCCCGCCGCCGGCCGGGCCTCCGAGCGTGCCCGCTCCACCGCCTGCCGCTCCAACCTGGGCCAGATCGGCGTCGCGCTGCGGCTCTACCTCGACGACCACCAGCAGCACTTCCCGGTCATGGTGAACCGCACCCGGGACACCAACCGGTTCGCGACCAACGCCGTGGAGATCGTGATGCGTCCGCACCTGGGCAATCCCCGGGCGCTGCGCTGTCCGTCCGACCGCGGTCACCACTTCGAGCAGACCGGCTCCAGCTATTTCTGGAACTTCCTGCTCAACGGCCAGCGCTCGGACGCGGTGCGCATCTTGGGATTGCCGGTCAGCGGCACCGGTGTGCCGCTGTTCAGCGACAAGGCGGGGTTCCACGCCGCGCTGGGTCCCTCCCGGATGCAGAACCACCTCTATGCCGACGGCCAGGTGAAACACTTCTTCGTGCTGGAACCGGACCGGTGATTGCGCTGCACCAGGTGACGAAACGCTTCGGACGCCGCCTCGCCGTGGACGCCCTGGACCTGCACGTGCCCCGCGGCGCGGTGTTTGGGCTGCTCGGACACAACGGCGCCGGCAAGAGCACCACCATCGGGATGCTTCTGGGACAGGTCTGGCCGACCTCGGGGCGTCTGGAGATCTGCGGCCACGATGTGCTGTCCCAACGACGCCAGGCCCTTGCCCGGGTGGGGGCGATTTTTGAGGCGCCGGCATTCCACGAGTACCTCAGCGGCTGGCGCAACCTGGAGATCCTGGCCGGGTACTCCGCGCCCACGCCGGCGGCGCGGATCCGGGAGGTGATGGCCTGGGTGGGGCTGTCCGGACGCGAGCACTCCCGGGTGCAGACCTATTCGCACGGCATGCGAGCGCGCCTGGCACTGGCACAGGCCCTGTTGCCGGGGCCGGAACTGCTGATCCTGGATGAGCCGACCAACGGGCTCGATCCCGAGGGCATCCACGAGATGCGCGGCATCATCCGCCGCCTCCATTCGGAGTTCGGCCTGACGATCCTGCTCTCCTCGCATCTGCTGAGCGAGGTGCAGCAGCTTTGCGACCGCATCGCCGTGCTGCACCAGGGACGCACGGTCTTCGACGGCACCCTGGCCGAAGCCACGCGGGCCCGGAATCGCCTCCGGCTGAGGACGGACGACCTCCCGCGGGCGGTGGACGCCCTGCGACAGGCGCGCCTGATTGCCAACGCCACTCCGGAGGGTGACCTGGATCTCGCCGAACAGGCCACGGTCGCCGCCGTGGTGGAACGGTTGGTGGCGCTGGGGTTTCCGGTTCATGCCGCGTGTCCCGAAGAGCAAACCCTCGAGGTATTCTATCTGTCCCTGGTACGCGAGGCATCCCGGTCGCCTGAGGGCAACTCCGCCGCACCCCTACCCTGACCTCTGTGTTTCTCCGCCAACTGCAGCACGAACTCTGGAAGCTCTTCGGCAAGAAGCGCACCTACATCGGCTTCGGCGTCTTCCTGGTCGCCCAGGCGGCGATCATCCTGCTGTTCCGCTATACCCGTGCGACGCAGGCGATCCGGCGGGCGCTGGAGGGCGGCGGCTATCCGGCGGCGGAGTTCATCACCGCCGGCACCATCGCCACCCAGGTGGTGATCCCCGTGGCCTTCCTGCTGCTGCCGCTGTACGTGGCGCTGGTGGGCGGGGACCTGGTGGCCAAGGAGGCCGAGGACGGCACGCTGCGCACCTACTTTTGAATGCCTATATATCTATGGGGAACCCTCCTGTGGGCTAGCCCTGTATGAAG
>JAFLEG010000145.1 GCA_017302195.1 Verrucomicrobiota bacterium | reverse complement strand
CAACTCCTCGCGGTGAATCCCTCCTCAGGAACCATTCTCGCCCGCAGCGCCACGATCTCGCCAGGGCCCGAATCGGGGATGATGCTCGCGGGTCGCGATGGATCGCTGCTGGTGCTGAGCGATGCGTCGGTCTATTGCCATGAACCCAACACCCGGCTTCGCTGGACACGTCGGAGCGTGGGCGGCAGCGGCAACGTCGGCGGAGCGGCCGTCTTGACCGGGGGCGACTATGTGGTCGCCACAGCCCAGGGACTGGTGCGTCTCCGTCCGTCCGGCGAACCGGTGTGGACCAATGCGTTTCAGAGGTCCCTGGGCACCCCGTCCCGCTGGCCCGCCATTGCCGTGGACCGGGATGACGTCACCTACGTCCGGAGCCGGTCGGCACTTCGTGCCGTGTCGTCGGATGGTGAACTCAAGTGGGAATCCGCGATTCGCGGCCTGGGCTCGTCGGGCTTTCAGCCCATCCTGGACTCCCGCGATGGGATCCAGGTGCTCTTCAGAGGCGTTGTGCGTCGTTTGAATTTGGAGGGTGCGGAGGTGTCCGAGGTGACCATCGGGACCGATCTCTCGTACTCAAGCTCCGCGGTGCTGGACAACCGGGGCCGACTCTTTCTGCAAAGCGATAATGGAGTGTTGACCGCCGTGGATGTGGGAGCGGGCGTTGCCGCCGATGCTCCTTGGCCGCTCCCGCGTCGGGACGCCGGCAATCGGGCCAGCCTCGCGGGATCCGCCGGCATCCCGCCATCTCCGACGGGTGTCAGTGTTCTGCCCTGGGTGGGCGGCAACCGCGTCCAGTGGCAGGCCTCGGGACATCTGGTGCGCCATGAAATCTTCCGGTCGGCGGGGAGCGATTTTTCCCAGGCGGTTCGGATCGGGAACGCGCTGGCGTCCGACGAGTTCTTCGACGACCCAGGCGTCGAGCCCGGGCAGGGGTACCACTACTGGGTGGTGGCCTCGAATCGGTTGGGCAGTTCCGGCCCCGGAGCGTCGGCTCCCTCCGCAGGCAGGGCGCCTTCGATTCGCTCCCGGATCACCATCCCGGGGATCTCCACCACGCCGGTCCTCCGCCCGGATGAGTCGGTGGTCGTGGCTGACAATTATGGCCGGTTCACCGCGTTGGATCTCGAGGGCCGTGTGCTCTGGACCAACCAAGTCTCCTCCCGGGTGGCCGCCGTCATTTTCCAACTCCTGGCCGCCGAGGATGGGTCCACGTTTTTCAAGGCCGACACCGGTCTCCATCAACTCGCGGCGGATGGATCAGCGGTCTCCCGCGTGATCGCCTCTCCAAACGTCAGCATGGCCCTGGGCAGCGACGGATTGTTGCGAGTCGCGACCACCGACCGAATTCTCCTGCGAGCGCCCGACGGGACCACCGCAGGTTCGGCCCAGACATCCGGGGCGACGGACCCCCACGGCGCCGTGCGTGCCGATGGACTGATCCTCACCAGCACCACCGCGGGGGCCTTGCGCGCCTTGGATCGCGGGCTGAATCCCGCCTGGGAGTCCACTCCCGTGGAGGTCGCCCCCGGACGGGTTGCAACGCCCCAGCCTCCAGCCTTCGGTCTCGACGGATCCCTCTATACCGGCATCGGAGGCATTGGGATCCAGTCGCTGATCCGGATCGGACCTTCCGGAAACCTGCGCTGGGCTCAACCACTGGAACCAGACACCTTGCGGATGGGCGGTCCGGTGCTGGGACCGCTCGATGGGTTGCTTTACACCACCACCGTGGACCGAAACTCCGGACGAGTGCTCCTCGCCCATGACACCGTGACCGGCCAGGAGCGATGGCGCTTCCGGCGTGTCGCGGAGAGCGCCGGCTCCTTCGCCTCCACACCCGCGGTCACCGCAGATGCCACCGTGCTGTTCGGGGTGGGCGACACGCTATGGGCCCTGGATGGCGCCGACGGAAGCGTCCGCTGGGGATTCCAGGGCAACGGCCGGGTGGGGGACGTCGTGCTGCATGGGGACGGCAGCATCGTGTTTGCCTCCGGCGATGAACTGCTCGTACTGCGCGGCTCGAGTCCGCCGGCATTCTCCGGTTGGCCCATGGTCCGCCACGACGCACGCGGTACGGCCGGCCAGGGCATGGGCGGAGGACGGCCGGTCCTCCTGACGCGTACCGCCGGCGAGCCTGGCAGGCTGCAGTTGGAAACGGGAGACGGCGGCCCATTCCTCCCATTGGTCAGCGAGGATCTGACTGTGTGGCGACCGGCGACCGGGCGGTTTGATCTCGGGGAGGATTCCCCGGGACGGATCGTGCCCCGATTCCTTCCCGAGGTGTCCGGCGACCGCCAGTTCTTCCGTCTTGTCGGACCGTGATGCTCGTCCCGGCCACCGCGGGTTCGGAATCTCCAGAGTCGGTCCACGGATCCCTCTGGACAGCCGGCGGCGGGCGCTCTTTCTTGGCGGGGTTCCCGCAACGACCCGGCCCATGCGACACCTCACCGCGTTCTTTCTCCTCCTGCTGTTCGCGGCAGGTGCCGTTCACGGAACGGCGGCCATTCCCGGCGACCGGTTCGCAGAGCCGGTCGAGGTGTCCGGTCCGGTGTGGAACTGGGGCGGCCTGCTGAAGTCCGCCAGCCGTGAGGCGGATGAACCCGTGCATGTGGTGGAACCCGCGGCCAGCCGCACCGTGTGGTTCCGATGGACCGCGCCGGCCGACGGCATCCTGGGGCTGCTCATCGAGGTGGAATCAGCCAGCAGCGACGTCCTGAGCCGGGAGCTCTCCGATCTCCAGGCCCAACCGGCCCGCATGGGAGCGGTCGTCTATCGCTCCACGGGCAGCCTTCGGACGCTGGAGCTGCTGGCGGGGCCGGACCGCCTGCGACACGGCGGCGGAGCCACCGAGGTCGCCGTCCAGTCAGGGAGGACCTACCATGTGGTCTTGGACGGCTGGGACACCGGGTCTGTGAGGATCAGCCTGCACGCCTTCCTCCGGCCGCCGGGAGCGCCGGCCCATGACCGCCTCGCTTCCGCGGAACACCTTCTCGCGGAACTCCCGGACGTGTACACGTCGCTGGCCGGTGCGGGCGTGGAGGAGGGGGAACCGGGTTTTGGCCTCTGGCGAGAGCCGGTGCGCGTGCCGTGCGGCGGTGGATTCTGGGAAACTGAATCGCGGATCTGCACGTTCACGTGGGACGAACGGCGCGGCGGACAGTCCGTCTGGTACCGCTGGACCCCACCCTCCGACGGACGCTACGTCGCGGAGGCCTGGATGCCGAACAGCGCGCCGCTGCTGGCCGTGTATCGGAGTACGATCCAGCAACCGTCCTTCGCCAGCCTGGAGCCACTGGCGGTGGTCACCAACGGATTCAACCGATCCCGCGTGTGGCCGCCGACATCTCCAGACCCCAATGTCCCGCCCCGGATCGACCGACTCCTGGAGGAAGCCACCCGCGTGCAGTGCGTCTTTGAGGCGCATGCCGGCGAATCGCTCTGGATCCAGATGGACCAGCTCACGCTTGTGAGCCCGCCTCCGGATGAGTTCGACGAGTATCCCACCCGCCTCACCGGCACCAATGCCATGGGCCGGCTCCGCTTCTGGGAACCGACCCCGTCTCTCGACCAGTTTTCCCGACCCCGGCCGATTGGAGCCCATCAGGAACACCACCTGGCGGTTCCTCTGGCGTCCTTGGAGGCCGGCGAACCGCCGATGCCGGGCGGGGCGAACGGATCGCTTTGGTGGCGGTGGACGGCGACGGCCAGCGGGGACGTGGAGGTCGAGTCCCCGCTCCCGTGCGATGTCTGGATCGGAGAGGCGATCGCGAGCCTGCACGCCGTGCCGCTCGATGTGCGGTCCACCGAGGTGAGGTTTGTGGCCCGCTTCCAGGCCACCGCCGGGGTGACCTACCGGTTCCGCACCGCCCGGACGATCCACGGCGGCACAGGACTGCTGCTGGCGACCGAGTGTCCGCACAACCGGATTGGGGGTTATGCAGAGGTTCCGTCTGAAGGCCGGCCCGTGACGCTCCTGCCAGGCATCAGTACCGTGGAACCTGGCGAACCCACTCCCCTCGACAGTTTCTCCGGCGTGCTGTGGTGCCGCTGGACTCCGCCGAGGCGCGGGATCTTCGAGTTCCCAAGCCAGGGAGTCTTCAGCCAGATGCATTTTTTCCAGGGCACACGCCAGGGAGAGCGGCTGCCCCTCCTCTCGGCGCATGGCTGGGTGGATGTTCAGAATCTCGACACCGTGTGGATTGCCCTGGAGCACTGGGAACGCATCCAGCCGGGGCGAGTTCATTTCGGGGTGGCGCCCGCTGAACCCAACGATGCTTTTGCTGCGGCTACCCGGATCCCGGTCGCGGCATCCTCCCAACCGACCTGGTACGGTGCAAATTTTCACGCGTCGGCGGAGCCTGGGGAACCTGCCCACGGTGGCCGCCCGGCCCATGCGTCACTTTGGTACGCGCTCGCGATCCAGGAGTCCGGGTCCTGGGAGCTTCACCTCAATGGTCCCACTCCATGCCGGGCGGTGGTCTATGATGGTTCGGATCTCACCGCGCTCCGCACCCGGGGCGAGTGGATCACTGGCCGTATTCGTCCCGCCCCCACAGCGTCCATCCTGAAGTTCGAGGCGACCGCGGGCGAACGCCTGTGGCTGGCGCTGGATCTCGACGGGATTCCAGCAGTGGCTGACAGTCCGTTTCATGCAGCGTTCTCGATTCAGCGCAGCATGACCAATGACACTCCCAACGATCTTCCCGAAGGCGCGCTCCTGCTGACCTCGGCTCCCCTTCACGGCACGACCCGTGGGCTGGCCTCCGGGGATGAGCCGCTCCCGGACTGGGGGCCGGTGGGCAGTTCCATCTGGTATCGCGCCGAGCAACCGCCCGGCGTCCCCGCCTGGGTCCGGCTCACGCCCGGCGGCCAGTCGCCCGAGGGATGGAATCCGCAGATCCGCATCTTCCACCGGGACGAGGCGTCGGCCTGGGATCTGATCGGGCAGAGCGCGATCACCACGGGCCGGGGTCCGGTCATTGCCACCCTGGCACCCGGACGCCGGAGCCCCACGCTCTGGATCCAGGTGCTCGCCCCTCCGGGTCCCGAGGTGGGCTTCACCCTGGAACTGTTCCCGGGAGCCCTGCCGATGGCACCCATGCCGGACCAGCGTCTCCTGCGGATCAGCACCAACACCCTCTCGGTCCGCGGTATCCCCACCTGGGCCGGCCGCCTGGAGCGATCCACCAACCTGATCCACTGGTCGTCCGCCGGCGACTTCGTGCTGGGCGAGCTGAATGTCGGACTTCGCGTTCCCGACAGCACCCATGGGCTCCCGTGGTTCTACCGGACCCGCTCCCTGCCCGGTTCCACACCGCCCGTGGACCCATGACGAAGCAACCGGCACTCCAGGCCCGAGGAGGGAGAACGATCCTCTGCTCGTGAAGTGACTCTGCCCGGTAGGATGCCATTGGGAACGGGTGGCAGCACGGCTTCCGCGTGGTTTCGTGATGCGGGATGTCTCGGATCCAAGGTCTCGAATTCACCTCAAGGCCAGGACTTCAACCCGGTAGGGCGAGGCTCCGTCCGAGCCGTACGCGCAACCGCGAACGACGTGGTGGCAACTCCAGACGCTCACGGCTTACCGGAGGTTCGCCCTACCACAAGCCTGACATTTGCGCGCCGAAGCTCGCTCGCGATCAATAGACGTAGGCGTAGGGCACTTCGTTGGAGCGCCGCCGGGCCTGCCATTGCAGTCGGGCCTTGGGCCGGTTCTCCACATGGCCGTCGGCAAATCCGACGTTCAGTCCGCGAAGCGAGCCTGCCCAATGGACGACGACATCGAGAGGGTACACGCACGCTGAGATTCGACCCACACACCTCGGGCCGGCCGATCTGATCGAACTGCTCCTGTTCAACCGCCAGCGGCGGATCAGCGTGGGGGATTGATCCCGGATCACCGGTCAGGCGTCCGGATCCGGGGCACGCCCCTGGGGGAAGTCACCGCCAACCACGATTCGGCCATGGGTCATTCCGGGGTGCACAGCGTGCTTTCCCTGGCCGAGGCAGGGGGGAACCAGGCGGAGTGCCGGCCTTGAACACCACCCGGAGCAACGCCTCCTTCCACCGCTTCGCCGTGGCGACCCAGGGCGGGGTGATCCGGGACATGGTCATTCTCTGCCAACCGCTGGGGGTTGTGGGGACCTTTGGGGCCTGCTTAACTGGGGATTAACCGAGGGATGATATCGTAAGATTCATGCAACAGGATCTCGGAGAGATTCGGCGAAATACGCTAAAACGGACCAGAGTTCGCTCGTCGTGAGCCACGAAGTTCCTGGACCCACTCCAGGATTCGAGGCTTGAGCCGGAAGGCGTCGGGTAAAGACCACGCGACTTGCCACAGCCATTTGGAGACCGCAATGCGCACCGGGCGGTTCTCGAAATCATCGTACGATATGGAGAGCACTCGGTGCTCTGATTGGGGCTGAAGAAACAATTCATGGACCGTGCTTCCGTTTCCCGGAATTGGGGCAAGATAGAGTGCTATGTGACTCCGATCGGACCTACCGGAGCCGATTCGTCCAAAATGAGCTTCAGTGACCCGAATTGCCCTGGCCGAGTGATTTGAGAAGCGAAAGACGCCCACGACTAAACCTGAGGGCGTGTTGGTGACAAAGTTCAGGAACTCCACGCGGAGTGCATCCGATTCGGGCCGGGAGCGGATTGACGTCACAACTACGAGGAAAACAGCAACAATGCACCCTGCTGCGGCCAGATTGTGACGCTTGGGTGAAGGGAGCATTTCTAGGGAGCAGCGCCTGCTGCGGCTTCCTGGTTGACGGGCTGGTCGGGGCGGAATGGCACGCTCCACACTTCGTAGATGACCCCCAATTTTCTATCGCAAAAGCGCTTCAGCTTCGCGCGCATCGCCGGATTGCGGGTGGTCGCGTTAACGCGACCAGAGATCCAATATGCGAGTTCGACTCTTCGTTTGTCGCAATGGAGGTTCCAAAGGATTCCCTCCAGTACCAATTCTTGCTCCTTAGGGAGGTCAACGAATTCGAATCTCCTGCGCTCGTGGGGTCCAAGTTCTGGCTTTCCGGCATCCACCGGTTCGATGCGATATGGAGGGTTGGTCGAGGAGGTGGACCTGATAAACCACGTTTCATCGATCTGGACGGAGTTGGAGCTTGGATTTGAAATGATGAATGAGGCTGACCGGGCACCTGTACTGTGGGTCGTGAATCCAACAAACTCAGCGTTCTCAGCCCGGGACTGCAAAAACACCCAACCGGCAGATGCGATGAGCATAAGGGCTACGAGGCTGCCCGCGATGACCAATTTCCGATGTTTGGCAGGCAGGGGCATTTCTGGGGTGGCAGCGTCGGTAGGGCAGATTTCGGCGTCAATGTGGATTCCCAGAACTGTCCCTCCGTCGAAGGGCGTTCAAACCACGCTTAAGGGGAACCGCCGAAGGGGTGACGAGATGACATTCACACTGCACCGTCTCCAGCACTCACTGGCCCCTCCGGCGGTCGGCGAGTGTCGGCGGGCCGCCCTCCTTCGCAAACTTGCCTCCACCGGAATGGGGCAAAATGGTCCAAACCTCTGCCGAATTGGCCCGAGCCTCCGGCATTCTAGCGCGCGGGGATGGATGCCGGAGGAAGCCGGGCGGGGCGAAACTTCTAAACCCTTTCAAAAAGTTCGCGGGTCGCCTGCGATTTTACACCCCCATTCCCCGCAGCCACTCCACAAGCGCTGCGGAGTGAGGCACGGACGTGCGGAAGCCAATCCCTTCCAATCGTTGGGGCGTGTTTCACCGCGCCCCCATATAACTCCGCTGCGCCCGTGGCCGAACGACGGGCATTGTGGGAAGGGCCAACGCGCAACGCTTCCCACGTTCCCCGAAGCGGCTCCACGCGTCCGGCGGTCTCCTTGACTGAGGTCATGACCCCGGGCGGATCTTCGGATCAGACTGTCCGCACATTCATGGGTGCCTCCGTTTCCAAACCTGCCGACCCGATCGGTTCCCCGCGTGTTTCCTGGCGGGAGGCCTGCGCCGAACCCTTCCGCGTGCTGTTTCCGGCGGCCACGGCGGCAGGAGTGTTGGGAGCCCTGATGTGGCCGCTGCACTTCGCGGGATGGCTGGAGTGGTATCCCGGCGGCGGGCATCCCCGGATCATGGTGCAGGGATTCTTCGGCGGCTTCATCGCGGGGTTTCTGGGCACGGCCCTGCCCCGGGTGCTGGGGGTTCCGGCGCTGCGCCCCTGGGAAACTCTGCCGCTGCTCCTGCTGCAAGGCGCCATGGTCCTCTGCTGGTTTGTGGGCCATCTCCGCGCCGGGGACCTCTGCTTCCTGGGCTTCCTCGGGGCGCTGGCCGGCCCCCTGGCCCGGCGGGTCTCCGCACGCCGCGACGTGTCGCCGCCGGGTTTCGTCCTGGTCGCCTTGGGACTCGCCTGCGCGGCGGGCGGCGGCCTTCTGGCCCTGACCGCGGATCCGGTGGAATCCGCGCCCACCCTGGTCCGGTGGCACCACCTGCTGGCCTACCAGGG
>JAFLEG010000144.1 GCA_017302195.1 Verrucomicrobiota bacterium | reverse complement strand
GGCGTGGTGTCGAGCGTGAAGGACGGCCAGAACACATGCAGTCCGGCGGTGCGGTTCACCACCAGGTCCTCCACGGTCCAGCCGCTGAGCGCGATGACCGAGGAGTGTCCGCTGACCACGCCGCCCAGCGGGATGGGCTGGGCGTGGGTGAATCCGTTGGCGCGTGCCACGGGAATGAGCTCGGAATCGGGATTCACCGACACCCAGGCGGCGACCTCAGGCGTCCAGGCTCCCACCTCGGTGGTGTCACGGGTGGCCCGCACGGCATCAATCTCCTGAAGGCCCAGGATCGTGGTGGGCGCGATGAGTCCCGGGAATACATGCAGCCCCGACACGTTCACCGTCTGGTCGGCGCTCTCCGTTACTTCGCCCACCGCCGCCAACCGCCCGTTGCGCACCAGCAGCGAGGCATTGGTCAGTACGGGTCCGGCGGCGGTGTGCACGGTGGCGCCGTCCAGCCGGAGAGAGGCCGCGGAAGCCGGTGACGCCCCACCCAGCAGCGACAGCAACAGAAAGGCGACCCCCAGGCCCCGCGGGCCAGAGGCCGCCGGCCTTGGAGTGCGGCGGCGGAGCGCAGCGGAGACGCCGCTTTGCAACGACGGGCGGGCCGCCAACCGAACTTGATCCCCGGTCCCAGGCACCCGCCCCGTCCAACGCCAAAGCGGTGTCCCGCCACCGCAGCCCCCGGACGAGCATCGCCGCTCCCCGGCAGGCTGCTGCTCTTCCGCTTTCCTGAACACGGAACACTGAACACTTGAAACTCTCATTCTCGTTGTGGGAGCTGGCAGTCCTCACACCGGCTCACGCCCAGGTGGACCGCGGTTTCGAGGGCACGGCGGAAGAACTTCTCGCGGGCCGCTTCGCCCGCCGCGGCATCGGCGCCCTCCCCCTGGAGCTTTCGGGCCTTGGCGATGAGGGCCTGGCGTTCCGCATCCGCCGCCGCCGCCCGCTGCGCCGCCTGGGCGCGGTCGAAATACCGGCGCCCTTCGATCCAGGTTTCCAGGCACCGGCTGGAGGAGTCGAGCGGCGGACCCGACCACACCGCGAAGTCGGCGTCCTTGCCTGGCTCGAGTGAGCCCACCCAGCGGTCAATGCCCAACTGGCGGGCTGGATTCAGCGTGACGAACTTCAGCGCCTCCACCTCGGGCGTGCCGCCGTACTTCACCGCCTTGGCCGCCTCGAGGTTCAGACGCCGCGCCAGGTCGTCATCATCCGAGTTGAAGCTCACGTTCACCCCGCGCTCGCGCATCAGGCTTCCGGCGTACGGGATGGCGTCATAGACCTCGAACTTGTACGCCCACCAGTCGGAGAAGGCGCTGCCGCCGGCCCCGTGACGGGCGATTTCATCCGCCACCTTGTAGCCCTCGAGCACATGCTGAAGCGTGGCCACCCGGACCCCGAAGGATTCCATCACGCGCAGGAACACGACGATTTCGTCCTGGCGGTAGCTGTGGCAGTGGATCAGCCGGGTGCCGGCGAGGATCTCGGCAATCGCCTCGAGTTCCAGATCACGCCGCGGAGGCGGAGTCCCCGGATCCCGGGATTTCACCGCTTCCCAGTCCCGCCAGGCGGCGGCGTACTGACGGGCGGCGGTGAAGCGGTTCTGGTGGAAGGCCGGCACCCCCATGCGCGTCTGGGGGAAGCGGGTGTGAAAGCGCTCGCCCCAGTTGGCCTGCTTCACATTCTCGCCCAGCGCGAACTTGATGCCCTGGGGCGCGTTGGTGAACTTGAGATCCTCGGGCGCCGCGCCCTCCCGGAGCTTGATGACCTGGTTTTGGCCGCCGATGGGATTGGCCGAGCCGTGGAGGAGATTGGCGACGGTGAGCCCGCCGGCCAGTTGCCGGTGCAGGTTCGGGGTCTCCGAGTTCACCACATCCCCGATGCGCACCATCGCCGTGCTGGGCAGGCTGGACTCGTTGACTCCGCCCAGAATCGCCGAGTGGCTGTGGCAGTCCACCAGGCCGGGGGTCACGTGCAGACCGGAGCCGTCCACAACCAGGGTGTCCGCGTGCGGTTCCGGCACCTGGGCGCCCACGGCGCGGAGGCGTCCGCCCTCGATCCACAGGCTGGCATTGGTGAGCACGCCCTCGGGGCCGCAGGTCCACAGGGTCGCCCCGCGCACCAGCACGCTGGGGGGATTGGTGATGGGCCCCCGGTCGGTCTGGGGATTCCGGGCCACCCGTTTGCGCGCCATCTCACGCGCATCGCCCTCCTTCCGCCGCGCCGCGTTCTTCTCCTGGCCCTTGTCGGATCCCGCCTCCTTTACAGGATCACTCTTGGCGGTCTCCGGCGTCGCGGTCTTCTGTTCCGACGCGGACACCTTGGCAGGAGGCGCGACATCGAACGGCCGCCCCTCGATCCACACCGCAACCACCTCGCCCTCGGGGTCGAGGTAGCCGCGGCTGTCGGTGATGGTCAGGTTGGCCAGCCGGCCCGGAGCCAGCGTGCCGAGCAGTCCCTCCATCCCGCAGAGGCGTGCCGGAACGGTGGTCAATCCGGCCAGGGCCTCGGTCTCGGTCAGGCCGCGGTCCAATGCCGCGCGCAGGTTCCGGCGGAAATCCTTGCGGTCAGCCAATCCGAAAAGCGTCAGGGCCACCGGCGTTCCGGAGCGGGCGATCAGGGAGGGATTGGACGGCGCCCAGTCCCACGCGCGCAGGGCATCCAGGCTCACGCTCTCCCAGGCCTCTTCGGACGGCAGCTTGGGCAGGGCCGGAAAATCCAGCGGCACGATGCAGGCGGTCCACCGGTCGGCGAGCAGGTCCGGACGCCGCCATTCACCGCCGCTGGCGACGAGCACCGCGTTGCTCCGCCCGCACTCCGCCAGAATCCGGTGAGCGCGATCCGCCATCAACACGCTGCCCGGTTCCACCACCACGGCCGGAGTTTCGCGCGGGGCGGCGAGGGCCTTCAGGGCCTCGTTCGCAGCCGGACGGGGATTGCGAAGCGGATCCCGGACAAATGCCGCCTGAGTGGCGCTCCACCACTCGGCATCCCACTGGGCCTGGCGGATGGCGGCCAGGACGCCCATCAGGGAATCGGGAAAGGCGCCCTCGACGGACGGGACCTCGAAGGCCCAATGCTCCGCGGTGCCGCCGCCGTTGCGTCCGGTCAGCAGCGATTCGTTGGCCGATCCATCGCCCAGCAGCACCAATGCGCTTTGTCCCCGGAGGATGCCCTTCCCGGGAGTCACATTGCCGGCGGTGAACCCCAGTTCGCGAAGTCCTTCCAGCACCTTGCGGTCGGGCTGGTACTCCGCGGCCATCCGGCGCTGGGGGGTGATGCCCGCCACGGCGTAGCCCGGACCGGCCCCGGTTCCCGGATCCGGAACTCCGAAGAACGGGTAGCCGCCCGCGCCGGTTCCGGCATCCGCTGCCCGTGCGCTTCGGCCGCCGGCATTGGAGTCGCGGCCGGCCCCCAGGCGCTGGGATACTGGACGCGCCTTTTCCTCCAGCACCAGGTAGGGGTCGAGAAATCCGGGGTAAATGATGCGTCCGGTCATGTCCCATACCCGGGCATCCGCCGGCGGGGTGACTTCGGGTCCGATGGCGGCAATGCGTCCATCCCGGATGACCACGGTAGCGTTGGTAAACGAGGTGTCCGGCTGGGTGAACACCCGCGCCCCGACCAGGGCATGCACCCCGGGTGGCACGGGTGAGAATCCCGGAGGCACGAGCGGCCCGGCGGCGGTTGCGGTTGTGGCCAAGGCGGCCCCCCCTCCCAGCATGCCGGCCAGCCACGCAGCGATCCGCATGCGTGGAGGCTACCGGGGAGCCATCATGTGTCGAGCTGTAGGAGCCGACGTGAGCAAGCGCGTTCTCCACCGGTTCGGAGAACCTTCCGGTGCCTCGGGCGACAGACGGCCGCAGGGGGGAGTTTTCAGTTTCAAGTGTTCAGTTTTCAGAAACGCAGGGGGAGCCCGAGCCTTGCGACCTCATCTCCGATGGGGGAGACGACGTCCGGAGGATCAAACCTTCCCTTGGCCGTGGAGATCCCGACGCGTGGGGCGAAAGCCGAACGATGCGGGGAAGGAAGTCAGAGTTCTCGTCATCTCGTCTCCAACAGGAGCAGCGGCCCGGTGGTTTCAGACCACCGGGCCGCTCCAGGAACCAAACCTTACTGCGGCACCAGTCGGTAATAGACCGGGGCCGCAGGACTGATGCGCAGAACGCGGCTCTCGCCCTCGATCACCGGCAGTTCGGGAACCGGCTGCCAGTCCGGCACGCTCAGCGAGGCCGTCTTCTGCAGCGTGTAGCCGGTCGTGGCGGCCGGCCAGCGCAGTTCCAACTGGACCGGTTCGCCGCCCAGGGTGGCGGTCAGCGTGGGCACCACCGCCGGGACGCAATCGGCAAGCGGATTCTGGCCCGCGGTGGGTCCGCAGGGCCGGAGCACGCCGTAACGGACCCGGCTGACGAAGATCTTGTTGGACAGCACGAACCGCGCGGCGGCCTGCGGTCCCTGGTTCACGCCCAGGAACTTCATGTTGGGAATCTCCCAGTAGGCGGTCCGCCAGGTGTCCGAGCCTTCGAGGGTCACGAAGAAGCTGTCGGGAGTGAACGCGAGGCCGACCAGGCCGTTGACCTCCGCCTGGTACACCTCGGGCTTGAACTGGGCGCCCGCCAGCGCGGGATCGTCGTAGTACTCGACACAGATCGCCAGGTGGGCGTTGGGCTGGCTGCTGGGCCCCAGGGCTTCCTCAGTGATGGCGAAGTTGAGGTATTGGTGGGCGAAGGCTCCCGATCCGTCCTCGCGCGCCGGCCGGATGGCATTGCGGCGGTCGTTGGCCGGACCGGCCTCCTCCTGGATCATTTCCTGGTCGCCGCCGCTGCTGCCGACGTCGAGCCCATTGCGCACATCCGTTGCCAGGTTGAGCTCGGCGAAATTGCCGTACAGTCCCAGACAGATGCTGGGATCGGCGAAGCAGTCGGCGAGCGGGTCCTGTCCGGCCAGCGGATGCGTGCCGATGCGCAGCACGGCCAGATCCACCCGGGACACCGCCACCTGACCATTCTCGGAAATGAAGCGCGGCCCTGCGGTCAGGGCGCCGGCGTTGACCCCCTTCAGGTTCACCGCCGGAACGATCCAGGAACGCTTGATCCATCCGCCGCTGCCGGCGAGCACCTGCCGCTGGTCGGCGGGGAAGAAGGCGATGCCACCGGTGTCGTCGGTGGCATAGGCCTCGGGACCGAATCGCACGTCGAGTCCGGCGAAGGCAGGATCGTCGTAAAACTCCACGCACACCTTGACCGCGCGGGGATCATTGCAGGGCAGGCCGAGGAAGTTTCCGGTGATGCCGAAGTTGAGGTAGGTGCCGGTGGGCTGAACGGCACGGCGCCGGTCGTTCTCCGGTCCGACACCTTCGACGAAGCTCACGGTCTGATCTCCGTCGTTGATCACCTCCAGGTGATTCGAGGTCTGGGCGTTGAGGTCGAGTCCCGCCAGGTTGGTCACCGGCTCGGGATCGCAGGAATCGGCCGGCAGGAAGACATTGACCGCCTCCGGTTCGCCGAAGGCGCCCTGGGGTCCGAAGGCCACCGCGCGCAGGATGAGATTGGGCACCCCCTCGAAGCGGATGGTGCCGCCATTAACGCCGCCGGCATTGCTCGCGCCCTGGGCGTTGGCGGGGATGGAGCCGACATGGCGGGTGCCGTCGGAGGCCCGAATGCCGTTGGAAATGCGGAACAGGATCCAGTTCCACTTGCGGTTGCGGGCCTCCACCGCCACCTGGCCGCCCACCGGGAAGGCGATTTCGGGCAGGACGCCGGTCAGGAAGTTGAAGTTCCGCGGTTCCCCCGCCGCATTGAATAGGGCCGCGTCTCCGTAGGCCTGGACGAGGATGTCAATGGTCTCGTCGTCGGCCCATTCCTCATACGCCGCGTCGGCGACGTTGAAGTAGTTGCCCAACGCCTTGAGTCCGGCGAACCCGCCGATGGTGAACTCGCCGGTGACCTGGTCGCCCCCGGTCAGGATGGTAAGATCGGGGGTCCAGTTCTCTCCCGGGGCGGCCAGGAGGCCATCCGTGGAAATGAAGTGCACCCGTTGAGAGAGGTCCACGGTGGCAGGCCAGTTGTCGGGAGGGAATGGACCTGTCTGCGCGCCGAGGCGCGGGACGGCGGCGGCCAGCAGGAGCAGGCCGGTGAGGAAGGAATGTGGTTTCATGACGTCAATGGAAGCACCCGGCGCGTCGGCAGGCGCCCAAGCGCCCCGGCCAAACATTTCGGGTGGAACCTCCATCGAGACTCCTCCGCCAGGGTTCCGATTCAAGGATTTCGAGGCGGGGAAGGAAGTCAGAGCCTGCCACCTCGTCTCGTAGGTGCGACGACGTCAGGAGAGGCTGACTCCACCAGCGCGTCGTGATTCCCACGGCCCGGGCGACAGCCGTCCGCAGCGGAGTGCAGTCAACGCCTGGTGACCGCGTCCCGCAGGGAATGCCCGATCCCGGTCTGTCGCCTCGCCATTGCCTTCGGCATCGCTACGCTCCGCCCATGCCGATGTCTGCACACCCCGTGTTCCTCCTGCTCCTCTCGCTGGCCGGCACCCTGGCGGGAGCAGCGGCTCCCGACTGGACCGAGTTCCGCGGCCCGACCGGACAGGGCCACGCCGGCAATCCGGGACTGCCGCTGCACTGGAACGCCACCAGCAACGTGGTGTGGAACACCACGATTCCGGGCGCCGGGTGGTCCTCGCCGGTGATCGCGGGCGGCCGTGTGTATCTGACCACGGCGGTGGACGGGGATGGCGGTCGCTCGCTGCGCGCCCTGGCGTTGGATGCCTCCGACGGGCGGATCGTATGGGACCGCGAGGTGTTTCATCCGGAGGGCGGCGGTCCTGGGATTCACGGCAAGAACAGCCATGCCAGCCCGACGCCCCTGTATCGCGACGGGAGGCTTTATGTCCATTTCGGCCATCAGGGAACCGCCGCCCTGGATGGCGATGGCACCGTGCTCTGGCGTCAGACGTCACTGCCGTATCCGCCCGTGCATGGCAACGGCGGCTCCCCGGTGTGGGCGGACGGCGCCCTGGTGTTCAGTGGCGATGGCGGCAGTGATCCCTTTGTGGCGGCCCTGGATGCCGGCACGGGGGCGGTGCGGTGGAAGACCGCCCGGGTGACGCCCGCCAAGAAGAAGTTTTCCTTCAGCACGCCGTTGCTCATCACCAACGGAGTCCGGACCGAGATCATCAGTCCGGGCAGCGGTGCGGTCTGCGCCTACGATCCGAAGGACGGACGGGAGCTGTGGCGGGTGCTGTATGGCGAGGGGTATTCGGTGGTGCCGCGTCCGGTGTTCGGACACGGACTGCTCTTTCTGGGATCGGGTTATGACCGTCCGGTGGTCTATGCGGTGCGTCCGGCCGGGGCGTCCGGCGACGCCACGGACACGGCGGTCGCCTGGACGACGGCCCGCGGGGCGCCCAACACGCCATCGCTGCTGCTGGACGGCGACGAGCTTTACTGGGTCTCCGATGCGGGCGTGGCGGCCTGCGTGGATCCGAAGACCGGTGCTGGCTTCTGGAGCGAGCGGCTGGGCGGCGGCTTCTCCGCGTCGCCGATCCTGGCGGACGGGCGCCTGATTTTCATCAACGAGGAGGGCACCGCCTTCGTGGTGGCCCGGGGACGCGACTTCCGGCTGCTGGCCAGGAACGAACTGGGCGAACGAACCCTGGCCAGCCCGGCCGTGGCCGACGGTGCGCTGTTTGTCCGTACCGAGACCCGACTTCGACGCATCGGCACCCCGTCGCCGTAAGTGGCCCGCGAAGCCGTCTGGGTTCGAATCCTTCCCCAATCCCAGCCCAGGTCGGCGAGCCTCCGCATCGCCGCGATCTCCGCCGGAACGCCTCCAGGCACCCGCCTCACAAGTCCGCTGCACGACGGGGCAGGTTGGGCTCCGTCCGTGGATGAAAAATGGGTTCCGCCCGGCCCGGGTCCTGCTAGCCTCGCGGCCCGACTTCATTATGGAAATCATGGAACTTCTCCGGGGCGTCCTGAAGGCCGCCGTCGAGGGCGGCGCATCCGACGTGCACATCAAGGTGGGTGCTCCCTTCGTGCTGCGCATCAACCGCCAGTTGATCGCCATCGAGGCGCCCAATCCCACCGAAGCCTGGATGAATTCCGTGGTGGAGAAGATCGTTCCCCCGCATGCCCGCAAGCGGTTGGATGACGACCGCGAGGTGGACTTCAGCTATCTGGAGCCCGGTGTCGGTCGTTTCCGCACCAATGTTTTCCAGCAGAAGGGCTCGTTCGCACTGGCGATGCGCTACGTGAAGACGCAGGTGCCCAGCTTCGAGGAACTGGGACTGCTGCCGGTGCTGAAGGACATCGCATCCTCCCACCGTGGCATCGTGCTCGTGGCCGGGACGACCGGGTCCGGCAAGTCCACCACGCTTGCGGCCATGCTGGAGCACATCAATGCCAATTTCAAAAGGCACATCGTCACCCTGGAGGATCCGATCGAGTTCGTCTTCGACGACAACCAGTCCGTGATCGAGCAGCGCGAGGTCGGGCTCGATACCGTCAGCTTCCAGAGCGGGCTCAAGCACGTCCTGCGTCAGGATCCGGACATCATCA
>JAFLEG010000143.1 GCA_017302195.1 Verrucomicrobiota bacterium | reverse complement strand
TGGTCTGCAGGACATGCCGCCCGGGAAAGATCTCCCGCAAACGCCGCCCCGCGTGATACGCCCCCACCGCCGCCTGCATCGAGAGCGTCGCCTCGATCAGCTCCTCCAGCGTGATCATGCCCGGCATCCCATCACATCCGAGTATCCTTGGCGAACCATTGCAGCGCCGCCATGAAACGGCTAAATCCTCGTCCCGTGATCCCGCGCGCCGTCCTGCCCCTCCTGCTCGCCCTGAATGCCGCCGGGATCGCCGCGTCCGCCGCCGAACCCGCCGGCGCCCCGCAGCTCCCGCCCGCCGCCGCACACCGCGTCGACTTCGTGCGCGAGATCCAGCCCCTCTTCCAGGCGCATTGCCTCTCCTGCCACGGACCCGAGAAGCAGCGAAGCTCCTTCCGCCTCGATGTGAAGGGCATCGCGCTGCGCGTGGGGAACGATGCCACCATGCTCTTCGATACCGACCTGTGCCGGATGGCGGCAGGCTGGACCGGCGGCTTCATCAGCAGCCGGGGCGTGGCCTTTGACGGCGGTCATGGGCACCATCCGGCGATGGAAGGGGCCCAGGTCTTTGGCGTGGGTAACGGACCGGGGGTGGCCGGGCCGGACGGCAGTTTTACAGACCGGCGCCCGGAGCCGTTTGGTCCGATGGATCCGGCGGTTGCCAAATGGCGCGGACTGTTCGTCAACGGAGACCGGGTGCTCCTCACCTACGATGTCGCCGGCGGGACCCGGATTTCCGAGCAGCCGGGCAGCGTGCAGGCCGGAGGCCAGACGGTTCTGACCCGGACCCTCAGGATTGAGCCGCCGTCGCGCGGGTTCCTGTTCTTCAAGTCCCGCCGCTCCGCCGAGCCGTTTGCCATCGCGGTGGCCGACGTGACCGGCACGGCGACCGTGACCTCCCCGACGGACATCTCCGTTGCGGAGGCCGGCAAGGTGACCCGGGTGACCGCCAGCGGATTGCCGGCCGGGGCATCACTGGCCCTGCGCGACGGCCGAATCGTGCTGGACGTGCCCAAGGGCACCCGGGCCGGGGTGGCCAAACTGGCAATTTGGAGCGGGTCCGAGTCGGATTCCGCGGCTGTGGCGGGCGCGTCGTCGCAGGCGCCGGACCTGGCGGACTTCTCCAAAGGGGGTCCGAAGCGGTGGACGGAAACCGTGAATGTGGCCGGCAAGCTGAACACCAGCGCCACGCCCGACGGGGCCTACGTCACCGACTCCATCACCGCTCCCGATCAGAATCCCTGGAACCGACGGGTGCGTTTTGGCGGATTTGACTTCTTCCCGGACGGCCGCAGCGCCGCCTTCTGCACGCACGATGGCGACATCTGGATCGTGCGGGGCATTGATCAGGGGTTGGAGAAGCTGGAATGGTCGCGCTTCGCCTCCGGATTGTACGAGCCGCTGGGACTCGTGATTGTGGATGGCACCATCTATACGAGCGGGCGGGACGGCATCACGCGTTTCCGCGACCTGAATGGTGATGGTGAGGCGGACGAGTACGAGGCCTTCAACCACCAGGTGATGTCCACCGAGGGCTTCCACGAATTCGTCTTCGACCTGCAGCGGGATGCCGCCGGGAATTTCTACTTCGTGAAGGCCAATCCCGTGAATGGCGGCGGCCGGGGCTTCGGCGACCAGAAGGCGTCCCGCGGCAACGGCACGGTCTGCTCGCACGCGGGCTGCCTGTTCAAGGTGAGTCCCGACGGCGCCACCTTTGAGGTCGTCGCCCGCGGTTTCCGGGCTCCCAACGGCATTGGCGTGCGGCCCGACGGTCAGGTGACCACCTCGGACAACGAGGGCACCTGGGTGCCCACCACGCCGGTAAACTGGGTGGATGGGAAAACGTTCCACGGCGTGCAGAACAACCTCACGCCCGAGGATCTGGCCGCAAAATTCGCACCGCCGATTCTGTGGCTGTCCCACAACGACTACGACAATTCCGGCGGCGGACAGATCTGGGTGACCGGCAGTCAGTGGGGACCGTTCCAGGGGGAGATGCTGCACGAGTCGTATGGCAAGTCGGCCCTGTATCTGGTCATGCGCCAGGAGTTGCCCGACGGCCGCCAACAGGCCGCCGCGACCCGGTTTCCGCTCAAGTTCACCAGCTCGGTGATGCGCGGCCGGTGGGGGCCGGAAGATGGCCAGCTCTACATCGCCGGGCTGAGCGAGTGGCAGAGCAATGCGGCCAAGCCCACCGGATTTGACCGCGTGCGCTACACGGGCAAGCCGGTGTATTCGGTGCGCCAGGTGAAGGTGGTCCCCGGCGGCGTGGAGCTCGCCTTCACCCAGCCGCTCGACAAGGCCTCTGCGGAGGACGTGCAGAACTGGAGCGGCAAGCGCTGGAACTACGTGCGCAGCGAGAATTACGGCTCGCCCGAGGTCGGGGTGGCCGATCCCAAGAAGAAGGGTCGCGAGACGATCAACATCACCGGCGCGCGCCTCGGTGCGGACGGCAAGACGGTCACGCTGTCCATCGAGGACCTGAAGCCGGTGATGCAGCAGTCCATCAAGTGGGACCTCCAGGCGGCCGACGGCACCAAGGTGGCCCAGGAGATCCAGCAGACCGTGCACGAAGTGCCGGGCCAGCCGCTCTCGTTCAACCGGTGAGGCGGACGTCCGGAGGCAGGTCCTCCGGACGGTTCCAGTTGGCAAACAGAGCCTGATCCCCGGGAGGCACCTCATAGCGGCTCAGGTGGCCCGAGGCGATGGCCTCCTGGACCATGGACTGCAGCCGGAGATCCCTGCGTTGCAGCCGGCTCCGGAGGTCCGGGCTGAGGGTCCTGGGATACAGGGCGGCGAGAGGCTCGTAGCGGCCCGCCAGAAAGGGAACGACCCCCGAGCCGTCCTGCCTCCGGGCGATCAATCGGAGGAGGAAGCCGCAGGTCATGGCCGGAAGGTCCACGGCCAGAACCAGCGCCCACGGGGTTGCGACGGTTTCCAGCACGGCGCTGAGTCCCGCCATGGGGCCAAGGCCGGGCTCCACGTCATGAATCCAGCGCACGCCTGGCGGATCGGAAGGATCACCCGGTCCCGTCCCTCCGGGTTGTCCTGTCGAGACCCAGCATTCGACCGCGCCGGCCTCCCGGAGAATCCGCAGTTGTCGTCCAAGCAGCGTCTCCCCTTGGAGCCGGATCTGATGCTTGGGGAATCCCATGCGACGGCTGCCGCCGCCCACCAGCACGGCGCCGCTCAATTCAGGGACGGTGGGCATGCGGGCACTCCCTCATCACCGGCAGGACGAGGCTCCTGCCAGGCCGCAGGTTCGCACCGCGGACCGGTTGGGTGGTGACTCACGCTCGCACGGCTGAATGGTCTCTCGAGTCCCTGGGGTGAGTCCCTCTCCGCTCGGACGTCCAACGACGGTGCCGCCACCGACAACCCAGCGAAGCACTGCGCCCGCTCAGCCTCAAAGCGGACTTGCCAACGATCGGGTCCTGGGTTTCCTTGACCGGGTACTGCTTTTCCAAGACCTCTCATGAAACACCTCATCAAACTCATCGCCGCCGCCGCTCTCGCTGCCGGCATTCTCACGGTCCGCGCCGACGACGGCAAGGATGTCAAACTGTCCGGCAAGGGCATGTGCGCCAAGTGCGAGCTCAAGAAGTCGGACTCGTGCCAGAACGTCGTCCAGGTGAAGGAAGGTGACAAGACCACCACCTACTTCCTCACCGGCGATGTGAGCAAGGCCTTCCACAAGAACCTGTGCTCCGCCACCGCCGACGTGAAGGTCGAGGGCAAGTGCACCAAGGACGGCGACAAGCTGGTGGTCGCCGTGACCAAGATCGAGGCGGCCAAGTAAGGCGTCCGGTCTTCCATGAACCCGCCGCGGGCTCCGTCCCCGGCGGGTTTTTTGTTTCCAGGGTCAGTGGTACTCCTGGACCGTCCGGACGCCGTAGCCGCTCTTCTGGAGCGCGGCGATGGCCATGACGGCCGCCCGGGCGCCGCTGATCGTGGTGATGATCGGGGTTCCGGTCATGACCGCGGTGGTGCGGATCCGGACCTCGTCGGCCCGGGGCGCGGAGCCGCTCGGGGTGTTGATCACCAGGTGCAGTTCCTTGTTCTTGAGCAGGTCCACGGCGGTGGGGCGACCCTCGTTCAGCTTGAAGATGCGCTGCACCTTCAGCCCCGCCTTTTCCAGCACCTGCGCGGTGCCGCCGGTGGCCACGAGTTCGAAGCCGAGTCCGGCCAGGTCGGAGGCCACCGCGGCGACCTGCGCCTTGTGGGCATCGCCGACGCTCAGGAAGACCCGGCCCTTCAGGGGCAGCGGGGATCCGGCCGCCATCTGGGCCTTGGCATAGGCAATGCCGAGGTCGGCATCCAGGCCCATGACCTCACCGGTGGACCGCATCTCGGGTGACAGGATGATGTCCTGGCCCTGGAACTTGTTGAACGGAAACACCGATTCCTTGACCGCCCAATACTTCGGCCAGATCTCGGCGGTGAATCCCAGTTCCCGGAGGGTCTTGCCGGCCATCACCTGGGCGGCCAGCTTGGCGAGCGGGCGTCCGATGGCCTTGGAGACGAACGGCACGGTGCGCGAGGCCCGGGGGTTCACCTCCAGCACGTACACCACGTCGTCCTTCACCGCATACTGCACGTTCATCAGGCCGCAGACCCGGAGTTCCCGGGCCATGGCATGGGTGTGCTTGCGGATGGTCTCGATCACCTCCGGCGGCAGCGTGTGCGGCGGCAGGACCATGGCGGCGTCCCCGGAATGCACGCCGGCAAACTCGATGTGCTCCAGGATGCCGCCGATGACGATGGTGCCCTGGGACGGATCATCGAAATGTCCCACGTCGGCGATGCAGTCCACGTCCACCTCCGTGGCATCCTCCAGGAACTTGTCCACGAGCACCGGGCGCTCTGGCGAGGCCTCCACGGCCACCCGCATGTAGTGCTGCAGTTCGTGGTCGCTGTACACGATCTGCATGGCACGGCCGCCGAGCACGAAGGACGGGCGGACCAGCACCGGATATCCCAGCTTCTGGGCGATGGCCAGCGCCTCCCCCTCACTGGTGGCCAGACCGTTCCGGGGTTGGGGAATGCCGAGGCGGTCGAGCATGGCCGCAAACAGCTTCCGGTCTTCGGCCATCTCGATGCTCTCGGGGGAGGTGCCGATGATCCGGACCCCGTTCTTCTTGAGGCCGAGGGCCAGATTGAGGGGGGTCTGACCGCCGAACTGGGCGATGGCCCCCCAGCATTTCTCACGCTCGTAGATGTGCAGCACGTCCTCCAGCGTGAGCGGCTCGAAGAACAGCTTGTCCGAGGTGTCGTAGTCCGTCGACACCGTCTCGGGGTTCGAGTTGACCATCAGGGTCTCGAAGCCGTCCTCCTCGACGGCGAAGGCGGCGTGGACGCAGCAGTAATCGAACTCGATGCCCTGACCGATCCGGTTCGGGCCGCCGCCCAGGATGACGACCTTGCGGCGGTCATTGGGCGTGACCTCGTCGTCACCGCGGTCGTAGGTGGAGTAGTAGTACGGGGTGTAGGCCTCGAACTCGGCCGCACAGGTGTCCACCAGCCGGTAGCTGGGGACCAGCCCCAGGCGTTTCCGCTCGGCACGCACCGCATCCTCGGTGGAGGACGTCAGGTGGGCGATCTGGCGGTCGGAGAATCCCAGGGACTTGGCCCGGGCGAGCAGGTCGGCGTTCATCGGCATCGCGTCGAAAAAACCGGGCGCAGGAAGCCAGACTGACCCCCCGGTGTCGAGGGAACACTCCGGACTCCGCCGGAACCCAACGGCTCAAAAGGCCATGACCTCGCCGTCCTTGGGGAGGGAAAACGGCACCGGGTCCAGCAGGGCATGCAGCCGGACCTCGACGCCCTGCGACGATTCGAGGTGTTCCCGGGCCACATGCACGAAGGCCACCCGGGCGGGCGGGGAGGCCTTGATGGCGGCGCACAGCGCGTCGGGCTCGACGTGGGACAGCTCGCAGATCAGCAGGTCCGGACGCTTCTCCAGCAGGGGCCTGAGATCCTGCACGTCCCCGATGTCGGCGGTATGAGCCACCCGAAACCCGGGTCCCTCGATCACGAAGCTGAACGCCTCAAAGGCGGTGGCCGGGTAGCGGGACTCGAAGCTCCGGCGCAGGGATTCCAGATGGGAGGTGGGGGAGACCGTCACCCCGATGTCCCCAAATCGGATGCGGTCCGGGGCGAGCAGCGGCCTCCAGGCGATCTCGAATCCGAGCAGCTCGGGCGGCAACACCACCGCGGCCAGCCAGTTCTTGAGGGCGGCGATGGCCCGGGGGGCGGCGTACACCGGCAGCGGCCTCCGCCGCTGCTGGAGCCAGAGGGATTGAACGAACATGGAGAATCCCCCCACGTGATCGCTGTGCATGTGGGAGATCAGCACGGCATCCACCTCCTCGTAGGCGATGCCTGCCGCCTTGAACGCGTTGCTCATGCCGTCCCCGCAGTCCAGCAGCAGCGTCGTCGAGCCGCAGCGGTACAGGAAGGAGGCATGGCGACGGTCCCCGGAAGGCCAGCCCTCACCCACGCCAAAGCAGGTGACCGAACGGCTCAGGACGGGAGCGGAGGGCGGGGGAGTCATGGACCGGTTCCGGGGATCAATGCCGTCAATCAGAGGAGAATCAAGCCACTTACGCAGGAGGTTGCCCGGGAAGGCTCTTGCGCGGAGCGGAAGGTTCGACTAGAGGCAGGCCCTGGCGCGTCTTTCCCCGGCGCGCCCGGGAGTGCCAGCTTAGCTCAGCGGTAGAGCAACGGTTTTGTAAACCGTGGGTCGTCGGTTCAATCCCGACAGCTGGCTCCACTGATAATCAACGACTTGCAGCGACGGTAAAAGTTCGGAGTTGACGAAGACTCAACATCGGCGCAACCGTCCGCACATGGACGCGCCGACTCGCACCGACTCGAAACAGTCGAGCGCAATCGTCGTCCGCGTGGGGCGGACCGCCGTCCGAATTTACCCCAGGGCCGCAGAGCGAGGCCGCAGCGCTGGCTTCATGCTCGCCGACTATTCCACGGGCAAGCGGCGCCTGCGATGGTTTGTCCGGCTTCCAGACGCGAAGGCCGAGGCGGTCCGGCTCGCCACCCTGACCAACGCCGGGGATCTTGAAGGGGCTTCCATGACCGGCGAGGACCGGCGGAAGCTGATGCGCGCAACGGAGCTTGTTGCGCCGTTCGACATGGACGCCCCGACCGCCTGCGCGCTGTTCGCCGATGCCGCCAAGCTGGTGGGGCCGCACAAGGTGGTCACCGCCGCGGAGCAGTACGCCAAGCTGCACCCGGCCGCCCGCGAGCGCATTTCCCTCGCCAAGTGCGTTGACGAATATCAGGCCGCCAAGGAGGCCAAGAAGCGTTCCGAGCGTCACCTGGCCACCCTCCGTTCGATTCTCGGGCGGTTCCATCGGGACCACCCCGGCAAGTGCATCTCGGACTTCGACACCGCCGGAATCCAATCCTGGCTGGACCGATTGAAGCGAGAGGACGGCGAGCCGGTGTCCGCCCAGACCCGAAAGTCGCATGCCTCCGTGGTGGGCTCCCTGTTTGAGTACCTGCGGCGCCGGGGTGCAGTGGCGGAGAATCCCTGCCGGGACCTGGAGCGTGAGAGCGCCGATTCCGAGGGTGACGTTGAATTCTGGACGCCCGACGAAGCCGCGACCCTGCTGCGCGCCGCTGATCTCGTCATTCTGCCCGGGCTCGCCATCGCCCTGTTCGCTGGCGTCCGGACCGCCGAAGTCTGCCGCCTCACCTGGCGCGCCATAGACTTCGATCAAGGCCACATCGAGATCGGATCGAAGGGGGCGAAGACCCGGAGCCGCCGACTGGTGCCTCTGGGCGACAACCTGCGGGCTTGGCTGCTGCCTCACCGGGGAGAGCCTGAGGCCATGATCTTCCCGGAGCATTCAGACGGATTCCCCAAGCGAGTCACCGAGGCAGCAGAGAGGGCAGGGGTCCGGCGCATCGCCAACGGCGCCCGGCACAGCTTCATCAGCTACAGGGTCGCCGAGACTGGAGACGTGTCCCGGACCGCCCTGGAGGCCGGCAACTCTCCGGCCGTCATCTTCGGCCATTACCGCGGACTGGCCACCCGGGAGCAGGCCCGGAAGTTTTTCGAGATCCGGCCCGAGGCGCCGGCAAATGTGATTCTGATGGAGGGTCGGGCATGACATCCGAAGGAATTCCAAACGATCTCGTCTTCACCCAGAACGAGGCGTGCGCGCTCCTCAAGGTTTCCCGCCCAACCCTCCGCAACATGATCCGCCGCGGAGCAATTCGCCGGGTCCGCCCGACGCCCAGGACAATCCGCATCCCGCGGTCGTCCATCATCGAATGGGTAGAAGGCGGTGGTAAGAAATGATGCCGACCTGACCCCTTTCCCCTCCTCTGCCGAAAATGCCCGGGCGGCGCCGGCCGAGGAAACCAACAACCAGCGCACACGGTGTAACACCACCGGCCCGGGCGAGAGAAAGGAAACCACAATGGACTCCAACACGCCAGAGCGGGGCTTCGGCCTGAGCCCAGGGCTGTTTGCAAAGTCCTGTGAGAGGTGGTTGGAGGGCGAGTACTGCGCCTGTGGAGTGACACTGGGGCGATGGACGAGGGGTCGGAAGGGGGTATGGAGCGGGTGGCCGGGACGCTTGGGCG
>JAFLEG010000142.1 GCA_017302195.1 Verrucomicrobiota bacterium | reverse complement strand
CCGTCGCAATTGCCGTGTGCCTCTTGAGTGGCTCCGCAGCTAAAAGCGCAGAACTCTTGGAATACTGGGTGTCCCCCACTGCCAGCGGAACCGGAGACGGCAAAAGTCCTGACAATTCTGCAGCGTACCAACTCAATCCATTGGGAAATCCTCTCGCCATCAACCACTGGCTTAACAATTCGGGCGACCTTGAAAAGGACGTCACGATCAACTTTAAGGCGGGTACGTACGTCATTCCGGCGAGCGGTGCCGGGGGCTGGGGATGGATTCAAATCGCGGGATCCTCATCACGCATAGTCACCCTCAATGGGATTCCGGACGCGGCAACCGGCCAGTTGCCTACCCTAAGGCTGGAGAGCAGTACCCCCGACCTCTACTATGATGGACAATGGAATAATGGGATTATCAACCGATTTGTCGTTCAATGTGCGAAGAATCCGTCCACCTTCAAGCGGGACTACCTTAAAAAGATTGTCATCTCCAATATGGAGCTGGATGGCAACTTTCAAGAAATTCCCGGTCAAGCTGGAACCGGCCATGGCGCCATCACCTCCGAAGCAAACACTGCAGGCTTCCGCAGCATGCCGATTGACGTGGCTGCACAGACCGGGCTCATCCAGAACGTAGTCATCCGCAATTTTGGTTCCATAGGCGAGGTTCCCGCGAATCCCAACCTTCAGAATGACTCGGGCGTTGAGTCGTTCATGGTCAGCGTCCACACATTTATTGAAAGCGAGAGCTACCCAACTCATGGAGCCACACCGCTGATTCCCTGGATAATCGAGAAAGTCGAAGTGCGGGATTTTCACTCCATTCATGGCGGCTATGGCACCATGATCATGCCACACGCATACCAGACGACATGGGGATCAGCGAATGCCAATCCCTACATTCTAGTGCGACAATGCATGGTAATGGGTAGCATTGGAGTTGTTGCCTTGGGCACAGCGGGAAAGGAACTGCCGGTGGTGCCGAATCTCCATACTAGCAGGCAAACCTCGGGGAGAATAGTTTTCAAAGACAATGTGGTGGTCAACGCTTCCCATGGAATCAACATAGACACGGGCTTGGTTGGCCCCGTGGTCTTCGAGAACAACGCCTTTCTGGATGTGGGCACATTGGGTTCGTTCGGCGCCTCCGGAGGAGCGGCGTGGCACAAATCCTTCAAATTCAAGGACAATTTGATTCGCCTTCGCGGATATTTGATTCAGAAGAGCTGGGCTGATATCTGCCTGAGGGATGGCATCGGAAGCATTACCGATCCAAACCTCGCCTTGGGGCGGTGGGTTCCGAACGACTCTCTCTCAGATGGGCTGTTCATAGAGGGTGAGGCGGCCGGGTTTCAGTTCGAGGGTAACGACTTCTCAACCTGGCCACTGGATAACTACGATCTCTATCCGGCGGGTGTTAACACGAAGCCGTCCCAGTACCAGTTGATTTGGAAGGTCCCGGACGACCCCGGTCTCGGGATCTGTGGAATGCAAGTCGCAACGCGCGGCCCAGTAACCATCGTCAGTATGACCGGGAATCGGGTCTCCAAACGCGCCTACGATTTCGGCCGCGTCGAGGATCCGGTGGGAAGCGTACCCAACAACAACTTCGAGAGCCTCGCCCCTCGCACCACGACGATTGATGACTTTAGTGGCGACACCGAACCCCATGTCTCCATACGCACTCCGGTGGATGATGGCAATATCCTCCTCGATCCCGGGGTCGCCTTCAAGCCGAAGGGCCAATTGAAGCGAGTGGTACCCATCTATTCTCAAGCGACAGACCCGCGCCTGATCGGCGTTCGGGAAGTGCAGATCGGAGAGGTCACCTACGCCGCGGGAGAGCTGACCGTTCGCGGGCGCATGGTGGAACACAGGCTGCGACCCGCCGTCCTCAACAATCTTAATCAGATCAAGACAATGAACGTCGCGGCCCAGTTCCGCTTGCGGGCCTCATGGACCGACACCGCGGGTCAGAACCAAACCCAGTCCACCTTTGCCGACGCGAACAGCGGGAACATGTTCATTGCGAGCCCCAAGGTGACCGGGCTCTCAGGTCAATCGGGCGTGATGCGCCTGCAGTTGTGGAAGGACGAAGCCGCTTCGCCCTCCGGCGAGATCGGCGTGGCTTCGACTCTCAATGCCGACGTGGATGCTTGGGCGGAGTGGGATTTTCCTCTGGCGCCCCCTTCGGATTCGTCGTGGGCCGGATGGATCGGAAAGCCTTCGGTTGAGATTACCGCGACTCCGGATGTCGGCGACGACAAAAATTCCTCCGCCGGCAAGCGCGCCAAGATTCGTCTGCGCCGCCATGGAAGCACCGTCGGCAGCCTTCCGGTCCGACTGAGCCTCGACCACACCGCCATCACCAGACCAGGAACGACGCCTCCGCAGAGCCTCAGGGCCCTCTACGGATCGCCGAGCGGCGACTACACGCTGGCCCCCGTCAGCGGTACCGGAACTTGGGCCGCAGACGCATCGCAGCCGTCAAACGCCACACTGGGCACCGCCACCATCGCGAACGGTCAGTCGGAGCTGATTCTGGAGGTGGTGCCCGTTGCCGATAATCTCACAGAATACAATCTTATCGAGGCCAGAATTCTCACCGATCCGCAGCAGAATCCGCCCCGCTATGCGTCCGGGATCCTGAAGATGGCCCGAGTCCTCCTGTTTGACGGCCCCCTCTGGACGGTGCTGCCGCTCGAGGGCTGGGCGCTCCCAAGCCAGACTTCAAGTTCCGGAGCGGCGGTCAACGCGGGTGTAGTCAGCAGTACCGGGGTGTGGACTGTTCCACCGCAGATTGTAGGGCGGGTCTCCTGGCCCGGCGCAGCACACGGTGGCCTGTGGACGACGCAATCCGCGACCTTGTCCACGGTCTTGGGTGACAATTTCCACCCGTACGGAATCAGCTTTCGTCAGGATACCTCCACCCGGGCCAAGGTGGTTGGAGAACGGCTGGGTACCGCCTACCGGATTCTCGATGACAACACCGGCGGGGTGACTCTGCCCCATTTCACGGGATCCAGCGGCCCCAGTGTCGCCTGGGGAATCAGCCCGGACGGCGTGAGAACGGTGGGATACAGCATTCACCCGGTGACCGGGAAACGTCGGCCCGCTCATTGGACGGGGACCGCGATCCCGACCGATCTCAGTGTCAATCTGGAGGATCCGCAAAATGAGCGGATCGGGGAAGCCAAGGCGGTCAACAACGCCGGGGTGGTCGTGGGGTACTCGAGCGGGTTCGGTTTCGGTGGCTTCTCTCTTAAAAGACCCTTCAGGACTGCGGCGGGCGGCGCGGCACTCACCGATACGGATTATCTGCTCGTACCGGCAGGCGGGGGCGGAGAGGGGACCGCAAACTCGGTTGCTACTTCAGGCGGCAAGCATCATGCGGTAGGACAATTCAAACTTCTCACTCCCCGTTATCTGGGAGCCCGCTGGACTCCGACTGGCACTCAGACCTTGCCTTCCGTAGCTGCCAATTTGGATGTCCTCTACAGGAGTGGTACTGGCGACTTCGAGAGCGAGGCCAAATGCATAAATTCGTCGCTCAAGGCCGTCGGTTGGTCGGGTCCTTCGTCAACCAGTCCCCATCGAAGAGCAGTGATCTACAACGGAGAATGGCAGGATCTTAACGATCAGCACTTTATACACGCATCCTCCGGGTGGACTCTTCAGTCTGCCGAGGCAATCAGCGACAATAATGTGATTGTCGGCGTCGGAACGCTCTCTGGAACGCAGAAGGGTTTCATCCTCGTTCCAAGGGTCAATGGAAACTAACATTTCTGCACCATCATGAACAGGCATCGCAATTCCATTCTGCATCTTGTTGCACTGATCACTATGCACCTCTGCATGGGAGGAGTTCCGGAGTTACCAGTGCTGGAGAACGTAGCGGTAGCAAGTGTCAGCGCCGGGATAAGTACAGAGCCTCGATTCAGCTACGTTGGCTTCGCGATCGAGTTTAATAACCCCCGGGAAAAGTACTTTACAGTCTTTTTTAGCTTGTATCCCACAAATTCCGGGGTCCCGCTGCAAGCTAGAAGTGACCGTGTTGATTTCCAAGACCAAGAGTTGGTAGGGCCAGGGCTCCAAGTTTATAGAGATGATGGCGGCGGAAACGAATTGAGCCTTACTGCTTTCGACCAGGCCGGTCTCGGTCATGGCGCTCCGTGGAGATACATGGATGTCTATTCGAATGCCCCTGTGAGTTCGTTCTATTTTCAAATGCGCAGCAGGACCGAGGTGCTCGTGGGCTACCGTTTCCCCGACGAGGATGGCCTGCACTACGGCTGGATGCGGTTCACCCGGAGCAACACGGCATTCACCAACATCTTCGACCTCGTTGCGCATGACTGGCACCCGATTCCCGACACAGCCATCGGCGCGGGGCAACCGCCGCAGATTCCGGTGTCCACCGAGGTGGTGGATGACGGGGCGGGCGGCAGTCTGCTGCGGGTGGGATGGCATCCGGGGGTCGCCACCTGGAGCTTCGAGACCACCGACAGTCTCGTGCCCCCGGTGAACTGGACGGAGTATCCCGCCGGTGGCACCTCCGCGGAGGTGCCCTTGGACGCCACCGAGTCTCAGCGGTACTTTCGTCTGAGGCGACCGTGAGGCCAGGCGCATCTCAATTCTCCTGCCGAGCCGCACGCTCCTGTGAGGTTGACGTGGTGGCGACTTCACATGCGCACGGCTCACCAGGAGGTTCGCCCCACCAGGAAGTGAGATGAGCCCCCCCCCGAAGCCAACGAGACCTGCGCACACGTGGTTTCCATCTCCGGTTCCCTCCTTTGCGCTCTTTGCGGTTCCACAATTCCCCGATTTAGGATGACCCCTCAAAGTCAGCACAACCGCCGCGGGGGATTCACCCTGGTGGAACTGCTGGTGGTGATCGCGATCATCGCGATCCTGGCCGGGCTGTTGTTGCCCGGATTAAGCCGTGCACGGGAGCGGGCGCAGGCGGCGGTTTGCCAAAACAACCTGCGGCAACTGCAACTGGCCTTCCAGTTGTACGCCGGGGACCACGGCGACCAGTTGTCACCGGCTGAAACCTCCATCGCAACGACCAATGCCACCCGCTGGGTGGATGGCGTCATGTCGCCGTTCTATTCGGTACGTTTCAGTGACCTGACCAATCGCCAGATGCTTCTGGCGCCTGGACCCGGTCACTTGGGGCCGTATGTCCCATCGGCCGGAGTCTTCCGCTGCCCTGGAGACTCCAGTCGCACCAATCTGACCCGGGCCCGGGGTCCGTTCCGGGTGCGCAGCTACACCATGAATCCCTACATGGTGTTCGGCGACTGGATCGCCATCCTGCCGGATGGCTTTGAATACAGCCCCAACGCCTTCGTGAAGTATTCGGACTTCAGCCGGACTTCACCGGCGCAGATCTGGGTCTTCCTGGATGAACACGAACTGACCATCAAGAACGGGTCGTTCCAGATCCAGTGGCCGTTGGGACCGCGCTGGCAGTGGTCGGCCCATTGGCCGGCCCGGCGTCATGGCGGGCGGGGTTCGCTGAGCTTTGCCGACGGGCATGTGGAGCTGCACCGCTGGCGCGATGCGCGGACCGGTCCGCCGGTGCGGACCCCGGAAGCCGCGGAGGTGGTCGGCTGGAACGCCTCGGACAATCCCGACTACGAATGGCTCTGGGAGCGCACCAACGGCGGACGGGAGTGGGGGATGCCGTGAAAGGATGAATGATGAGCGTTGAGTGATGAAGTGAAGGCCGGAGGAGGCGAGGTCACTCTGACTTCCTCCCCGCCCCGGCGGGTTGCCCTGGCTCCATCGGTACGGATGCCGTCCCCGAGCCGCCCAAGATTCCTTTGTCAAAGCGGCTGCCTGCGACCAGCGTTCGCCCCCGGTGACTTCAGAAACCAAGGTGATTGCGCCTGAGCGGCTGTCCGAATGGCGGGAGGGTATCCGCGCGTCGGGACGCTCCCTGGTCGTGACCAACGGATGCTTTGATCTCCTGCATGCGGGACACGTCCACTATCTGGAGGCGGCGCGTTCGCTGGGCGGGGCCCTGCTGGTGGGGGTGAACGGGGATGAAAGTGTCCGCCAGCTCAAGGGACCGGACCGTCCGCTGAATCCCGAGCAGGACCGGGCCCGGGTCCTCGCTGCCCTCGGGTGTGTGGACGGGGTCTGCGTGTTTCCGGAGAAGCGCGCCACCCGGTTTCTGTCCGAGGCCCAACCCGACATCTACGTCAAGGGTGGTGACTACACGGTGGACACCATGGACCCCGACGAGCGCGCTGCGATTGAGGCTGGGGGGGGGCAGATCCGGTTCCTTGCCTTTGTCCCCGGCCGCTCAACTACCGGACTGGTGAACCGGCTCCGCAGCCACCCCACCTCCCCCGCTTCATGAGCACCCCTCCCCCTGCCCCACTCCCGGCCAGCGGCCGCGAACTTCGGGACCTCAAGGCCCGGGCCCAACGCCTGGACCCCATCCTGAAGATCGGTCACGCCGGGCTCTCCGACGCCTTCTTCACGGCGCTCGACCGATGCCTGCGCGACCACGAGCTGGTGAAGGTCAAATTCGATGACTTCAAGGACCGCAAGAAGGAGCTGGTGCCGGAACTCAGCGCCCGCACCGGGGCTCAACTGATCCAGCGCGTGGGCAATGTGGCGGTGCTGTTCCGGAGACGGCCCCGGACCGACGACGCCCCGGCCACCAGAGCGTGACCGTTGGCCAGGGTTACTCCGGACGGACAATCCGGATGTTCAACGTGTCGGACACGGCTTCGCCGCTCCAGACACCGGAAGTCCTCGCGTCCTCCGAAGCCGGGACCCGGTACTGTGCGGTCAGCCGATAGTTGCCGGGCCTCAGGGAATCAATGCCGTCGGCCCTCAGCAGCTCCAGGGTGTACACCGCCGTCTCATGGGGCTTGAGAAGCATCGGCGAGGGACGGCCAAAGCGCGGCTTCGGAGCCCATCGCAACGGGATGCTGTCGCCAAGACTGTCCGTGAGGACCACCTCGACCAACCCCACACCGTCGGCGGAATCCGGGCGCCACACCCGCAGGTCGGTGGCACCCTGGTTGCCGAGCACCACCCGGACGCTGAAGGGGCGTCCGATGCCGCGCGCACCCAGGGTCCACTGTTCCCCGTCCGGGGTGGCGATGCCCACGATGCCGAGAGGCGATGCTTCCGGCGCATTCACCGCGGCATCCGGCCCGCGGGCCAACGCCACCGCGGCAACGGCGGTGCGCCATCCGATCCATGGACGGGGAACGCGCACGACATCAGGAGGGACGCGATGCGGTGATCCGACGGCGCACCACGACGCCGAACACCAGGCAGGCCAGCCCGATCGCGACCATGCCGGAAGGTTCCGGAATGATCTTGAGCGTCAACTGGCAGTTGGGATCCCCCTTGACCATGGTCCACTGCTCAAACTTGGTCTTCCCGTCCAGCGAAGTGCCGTCCTTGATCAGTTGGTTGATGGAGGCCACCAGGTTGTCGGCGTTGACCGCACCCACCGCCAGCACCTGCGGATTGGAGTCTTTGGGATCAATGACAAACCCCCAGGAGAATCCACCGAGGGGCGCAAAGGTGCTCTTGGCGGTGTCGAGGCAGACCACCAGGGTGTTGAACTCAACGCGGATGGGGGCGTTGTCGTTGAACGCGGGCCCTCCCGGACCGTCTTCGTAAAAGGCACCGGCGCCCCGTTGGAAAGCGCCGGTCTTCGCCGCCTGGTTTCGGGTGATGTCGTACCACGGCAGCGTGTCGCCGGTCTGCGCGTTGCCATCGTAATCATTGCCGATGTCCTGACCCGGCAGCGGGTCCACGAAGGAACCGGGAAAGCCGGCGATGCTCTTGGCGGTGCCCTTGTTGTCGGTCACCGAGACATTCTGGATCCACCGGAGGTCCGCCGGATCGCACCAGGTGAAGTCCTTTCCAAGGTCATAGTGGGCGGCGATGTTCATGCCAGGACGGCTGTTCACCGCCTGCGTGGAATCGACGAACAGCGTCTGGGCGGCCAAGGAACCGGCTGCCAGAGTGAGGAACCACCAGCGGCAGGCAAGGGCCGGCGCTGAAGTCCACCGGAAGGGTGTCGTTTGCATGGAGGGACAAGGCTGAGGTTTGCAACTTACAATGCTCCACTGCTTCGGGGACTGTGGCGGTGCTGTCACTCACCTCCGCAAATGTCAAACGACATTTCTCAGGACTTCGCAGAGGCAACACGACGCTGCCGTTCCCCGGTGGCAACGGCGCAGGCACACGGCTCAACGGGGGGATCTCCCCGGGCGGGGGCCTTCACCTCATCACACGTCCTTCATCGTTCATTCCGGTGCGCCGCCGACCGGTACAACGACACGGTGGTATCCAACCCCTCCTCCAGGCAGACCCGGGGTGACCAACCGGTGGCCTGGAGGCGCTCGATGGACGCGACGGAATGGCGGATCTCTCCCTGGCGCTCCGGTTCGTGGCGCAGACGCGAGCGGCTTCCGGTGCGTTGCCGGATGGCTTCGGCCAGATCCTTCACCGAAATGGCGGTTCCCTGGCCGAGATTGAAGACGCCCTCCAGTTCCCGATGCGTGGAGAGATGGAGCAACCCGGCCGCGATGTCGGTCACCGAGATCAGGTCGCGGGTCTGGCCGCCATCCCCATAGATCACCAGATCCTCATTCGCGAGCGCCCGGGCGA
>JAFLEG010000141.1 GCA_017302195.1 Verrucomicrobiota bacterium | reverse complement strand
CGCCGAGCTGGAACAATCAGTTCGGCGACATCAAGAAGCCGGGTTGGCTGGCCGTTCATCGTCTGGATGGTTCCATTGCCAGCGGCAACAGTGCGGTGAAGCTCGACTTCACCGAAGCGGATGAGCTGGGCATCGGATCCGACGGCAGCGTGTTTCCGTACACCAGTTGGCTCTATGACGCCTGGGTGGAGGTGGTCCCGGACACCACGGCTCCCGCGAATCTCGACAAGTCCGAGGTCCTCGTGACGTTTGGCACTGCGGGCTTCGGCGTCTTCACAGTCCAGAACGTCGGCGCGACCCTGGTGGCCAGCCCGTCGAACCAGACGGTGGCGGCCGGCACCGAGGCGACGCTGGTGGCCAACGTCACCGGCAGCCCGAATGCCTTCCAGTGGTACAAGGACGGCCAGGCCCTCCCGGCGGATCCGGCCTATCAGGGCACGACCCGCAAGGCGACCCTCAAGATCGCGGTCGCCACCGGCAAGGATGCCGGCGTGTATCAGTTGCGCTGGACCAATCCGGTGAGCGGCGCCGGCCAGACGGCCGAGGCGACCCTGAACGTGACCGCCGAGGCGACCCGCCTCACCGCGGTGCAGATTCAGCCGGAAGTGCTGCCCATCGTCATCCCGGCCGGATCGGTCACCGCAACCGGCGACGATACCTTCACGGTGTCCGGTCCCGGTCTCAAGGCCTGGACCTCCCCGACCGACACGGATCAGCCGGGCGACGTGCAGGAGTTTGCCTATGAGTCGGTCACCGGCGACTTCGACAAGATCGTCAAGGTCACCGGCCTGACCAGCGGCCCGGTGACGGATCCTGTGGACAATCAGGCTTCCGCAGGCCTCCAGGCGCGGGTGGATACCAACGCCCTGAGCGCCTCATTCCTGATCAACATCTCCAATCCGCTGGGTGATCCGGCGGCGGGTGGCAATCAGTTGACGGTCCGCGGTCGCGCCATTGCCGGCCAGGCCTACACCTCCTACGGCGCCACCCTGCCCGGCGTGGCGGATGTGCTGCCGAACCAGTGGCTGCGTCTGCGCCGCGTGGGCGACTATTTCGCCGCCTACGTGAGCACCAACGGTCTGGACTGGGCCCTGGTGGGACAGCGGTACCAGCAGTGGCCCGCGACCCTGCTGGTCGGCACCTACGCCTTCTCGGCCAGTTACACCGTGGTGGAGGGAGTCGGGAGCGGCGGCGAGAATCTCGCCACGGCCCTGTTCTCGAACTACGGCAACGCCGTGGTCAGCGACAGCACCCCGCCGGCCCTGGTGTCGGTGGGCACAACCGACAAGAAGGTCGTCGGCGTGAAGTTCTCGGAGCCGGTCAATTCCGCCTCCGCGGTCCTTCCCATCAACTACAAGCTCAGCGAGGGTACCGTGGCGAGCGTCCGCATGGGCATCGGCGGCGACTCGGTGTACCTGACCGTCAACGGCCTCACCGCGGACACCTTCACGGTGACCGTGCTTGGCGGTGTCACCGACACCTCGGGCAACCCGATCGCCGCCAACTCGTCGGCCGTCGGCAAGAACTCCAACTGGTCGTCGGCGGATGTCGGCCTCATCCAGACGCCGGAAGCCCGGCCGACCCCGGGAGATGATCCCTATCGGACCGGTCTGGCCGTGGCGGTGTCGTCCGAGGAGACGGAGACCGAGGTGGAGATCATCGGCGGCGGTTCCAATGCCTGGAATGCCGGCGACTACATCCACTACCTCAGCCGTCCCGTTCCGCTGACCGGCAACTTCGACGTCATGGTCGAACTGAGCCGCAATGACCGTCCGGCCAACACGGCGGGCTGGGCCAACTCGGGCCTGATGTTCCGCGAGTCGGTGTACCTGCCGGGACAGGAGTACACTCCGGACGGCACCAAGGTGCCGATGGTGGCCAACACCACCTATATTGAGGCTTCCGCTCCGAACCGCGCGGGCATCCCGCTGTGGCGCGAGGAGGCGGGCGGCGGTTATGGCAACGGCAACGCCGGCTTTGCCTGGACCACGCCGATCAACGGCATCAAGGGCTACTACCTCGGCCAGCGCGCCATCAACGCCGCGGGCACGCCGGATCCGGAAAGCTCCCCGCTCTCCTCCCGCTGGCTGCGGGTGGTGCGCGAGGGCAACGGGTTCATGTTCTACGTCTCCTACGACGGCAAGGAGTGGGCGGCGCTGGATGAGGCCCCGAAGGAACTGCCGCTGGGGAACCAGTTGCTGTTCGGCTTCTCCTCGATGAATGACACGGGATCGGCGGCGCCTCCGGGCAACGCCTACCCCAACAACGGGGAGCTCGGTACTCCGTTGGAGGGCAATCAGAATGCCTCCAACTACTCGGTGCAGCGCATCCGCATCGGCACCAACGTGACGCCGCGCGGCGACACGCCGACCATCAACATCCAGTCCGGGGACCCTGTGCAGATCATCTTCACGGGCACGCTGCAGTCGGCGGATACCCTTGGGGGCGCCTACACCGCGGTGCCGGGAGCCAGCAGCCCGTACACCGTGCCGGCAGGCACGAGCCAGAAGTTCTACCGCGCCTCGAACTGAGCACGGTCAGACTTCTCCAGGGGGCCGGGCAGCAATGCCCGGCCCCTTTTTGCTGCCCGGGGTCATCCATCCGGACCGGGCGCGGACTTCAGGGTGCGCGATGCTGCCGGTAAATTGGGGGCCCTGCCGGAATGGGTGGACCCGATGCAGACGGCACCGGCATCGCCGGGCTTCCCGGCACCAGACATCAGGGCGTGTTCTGCGGACGTCCTGGGGAGGGCACGGGCAAGGGCATGCCGAGGACCATCCGGAACCCCACGAAATGGATGCCGTTGGATGCCGACATCATGAACCGGCTCGAGGCGCGGGCATAGTCCGCGTCCTGGTTCCATCCGCCTCCCTTGAACAGCTTGTACTTGCTGGTGGCGGGGCCGACCGGGTCGGTCAGGGGCCGGGCCGGATACGGTTCAAACCAGTCGTGACACCACTCCCACACATTGCCATGGGTGTCGTGAAGGCCCCAGGCATTGGGTGCTTTCTGTCCGACCGGATGGGTGGCGGAGCTGCTGTTCTCCGAGGTCCAGGCATAGGCATCGGCTGCGGCGGCCTCGTCGCCGAAGTGGTACCGGTTGGTGGATCCGGCACGGCAGGCGTACTCCCACTCCGCCTCGGTGGGCAGCCGGTACACGTAACCAGGGGCCAGGTGACCCGCATGGCGTTCACGATTGGTGAGCGCCTCGCAGTACCGGACCGCGTCCAGAAAGGAAACCTTCTCCACGGGACGGTTCGAGTCGCCTGTGAAGTGGCTCGGATTCCGCCCCATCACGGAGGCGTACTCGCCCTGGGTCACCTCGAACTTTCCGATCCAATAGTCTCGCGTGAGGGTGACCGGGAATTTGATCCGCTGGAAGGTCCCTGCCCGGATGGCCACCATGTTGGTCAGGGGAACCGTCGCGGGTCCGGCAGCCCCCGGTGCCGGGGTGGTGGCGGGCGGGAGGGCACAGATCAGGGGCAGCAGGAGGAGAAGCGATCCGGGCCTCGTGTGGGAACCGGGCGCGAGTCGCAGGGATGGGAGCGGTTTCATTCGGTGAAGGGAACACGGACGGCGGACGCTGTGGGGTCCAGCTCCACGGTTTGCTCCCGGCCGCCGGGCCATCGGATGTAGAGGGACTGTGGAGGCTTCTGAAATCCAAGAACCGGGACGGCGGCATCCTGGGATCCCCACCCCGACCCGGCCTGGATTGCGTGGACAGGTCCCCGGCGGCCGTCGGAGTACCCCAGCCGGACCTGGGCGCCGATGGCGTCCGGATTTGCCGCCGGTCCGGCGAGCTGCACCCGGAGCCCAGGGCGGCCGCCGACGTTGATGAACAGCCGGGTGGAGCCCCGATTCTGCGCCACCGCCAGGTCCAGGCGCCCGTCGTGGTTGAAATCCGCCAGTGCCGCTCCCCGCTGTTCGCCCTCCATCCGGATGCCGGAGACCGAGGCCTCCACAGGGGCAAAGTTCCCGCGGCCGGTTCCGCGAAGCCAGAGCCCTCTCCCGGCATCGAGGCGCGTCAGGTCCGTGCCCGATCCAAAATGGTTCTGGGACAGGAACAGGTCTTCGTGCCCGTCGCCGTCGAGATCGCCGCACGCGACCGAAAATGCGGGCGACCACTGGGCTTCGTCGGGAAGGATCCGCAGTTCCCAGCGGTCGCCGCGGTTGAGCAGCGCCACCGCAGACAACTCAACCGCTTCCTGGAAGCGGGTCCGGTCATGGGCGTCCCCCAGCAGATCCCGGAGCGTGGCCTGTCCGTAGGCCTCGTGGGAGGGAAACTGCACCGCCAGCCGGGGCAGGCCCCGTTCCAGCCAGGCGCGGTCATGCACCGGAAACCAGGACCCGTCCCCGGGGGCCTGCCATGCCTCAATGACCTGCACGGCGCCGTCACCGTTCCAGTCACCGAAGTACTGGCGAAAGCGCGTGGGCTGGTGGAGTTCCAGGAGCGTGTTTCGCCCCACGTTGCCGCACGCCAGATCGAGTCGCCCGTCCCCGTCGAAATCGCCGCTGGTGATGCCCCTCCAAAGTCCGGTGAGAGTCGCCAGTCCGGACGCTTCCGTGATGTCCTCAAAATGATCCTGATGATTCCGCAGTATCCGAATGGGTCCCCAGTCCATCGCCAGCGCGAGGTCCACCCGTCCATCCCCATCCAGATCGGCGACCGTGGCGCCGGCGACATTGCCGATGCCGTCGAGGGGGCGGCTCCAGACGGCGTTGGACGCCAGCGTCCCGTGATCGTTGATCCACACTGCGGACGGGGCGGGCTCCGGATACCGCCCGGGAGCGCTGCGCCCCCCGACAAACAGGTCCAGGTCGCCATCGCCATCAAAATCCCCAAGGGCCAACGGGCCCGCGGTGGCGTGTGGCACCGACACGATGGACGGGGATTCCGCGGGGTTCCGAAACACCTCGATGTGGGATCCGGACCCGGCTCCCGGCTTACCGCCGGCGGAGGCCATGAGGAAGCGACGGCTCCCGGTGCCATCGGCGCCGCCTACTCCGGCGACCTGGTGGCCGGCGGCGACCGCGACATTGGTTTGCCGGACCCAGGACCGTCCCTGGTCATTCCGGAAAAATCCCGGAGGCATCCCCGGCCCGGCACCCACCACCAGATCTTCCCAACCATCGCCGTCCAGATCCGGCCAGGCCACTCCGGGACCGAGGTGCTGCCAGCGTCCGGGCAGCAGGGGTTGGAGCGTCCCGGGCTCGGGCGCATGCTCCACGTGGACGTGGGCCAGCGTGTCGCTGGCGTCGGTGAACATGGGCGTGGTCGGCGTGGGCGGCGTACGCGGAGGGGGCGCCGGATCCGGAGGCTCCAGGATCTCGTACCGGTGATTGGCCATCGCCCGGGGAATCACCGTCCGTCGTCCGCTGCGCCATTGCACGGACAAGGTCCCGGGGGTGGACGGATCGGCGGCGAACACCCGGATCGGCTCGTCGCTTGAGAGGTATCGGCCGCCGCTGATCATTTCCTGGGCCTGGGTGAGGCGGCCGTCGGACAGTTCGATCCGGGCGCCGATACCCCGGGTGTTTGGGGCCTGCCCGCGCAGGTGGACTGCGATCCGGGCATTGGCGCCGTCGTTGCGGTACAAGGCGGCCGCGTCGTTCAGGTTGTTGACCACCAGATCCAGGTCACCGTCGCCGTCAAGATCCGCCTGGGCCATTCCGTACGAGACGCCATCCTGGTCGAAGCGCCACTCTGCGGACATCGGGACAAAGTGGCGGTCCCCCCGGTTGCGGAACGCCGCGTTTCGGGTCCGCCAACGGGGATGGATCTGTTTGGACCTGCGGAGTTCCGCCTCCGTCCACTGCCGGCGTCCCTCCTGGATGCGGGTGTGGCTGTCCTGGTCCATGACATCGAACTCGAAGCCGTTGGTCACCAGGATGTCCTCGAACCCGTCCAGATCCACATCGGTGAAGACCACCGACCAGCTCCAGTCGGTCGCGGCAACCCCGGCCATCAGTGCCGCTTCGGTGAAGGTGCCGTCCGGGTGTCCGAAGAAGAGGGTGTTGCGGTTGTACTGGGGACGGTTCCCGGCCTGCTCCACCTCCTGCACCAACGGCCGCTCCCGCACGCGCTGGGTCACCCGGCGGGCATGGGCGCGCGCCAGCATGTCCACCACCATGAGGTCATCGTGGCCGTCCCGGTCGAGATCCCCGAAATCCACGCCCATGGAGGACCGGCTGGTATGCCGGAACGCTCCCGGGGCGACGGCACGGAAGGTTCCCCGGCCCGAATTGATCCAGATGCGGTCCGGGGAGGTGTTGTCATTGCACACGTACAGGTCGGGGATGCCGTCCCGGTTGATGTCCCGGAACATGGCGGCCAGCCCCCAGTCCCGAGGGGGTGGGAGCGGGCGACCCTCCTCGTCCAGATAGGTCCCCGGAGTGAACTCGATCGCGGTGAACTTTCCCGAACCGTCGTTGCGGTAGAGCCCGTGGACTTCCGGAAGCTCGCGGACCCGTCCGTCCGGAAGCGCTTCAAACCGGTCCTTCCAGCGCGTGGACTGCGCCGACTCCCCGTTGACCTTGGTGACCACCCACCGATCCCCCTTGCGCGCCACCGCGAAGCGGATGGTGGGGTCCGCCAGGTGGATGAAGTCGCTGTAGTGCGCGCAATAGAGATCCAGGTCGCCGTCGCCATCCATGTCTCCCAGGGCCATCGAGGTGGCCGAGGCGGTCCGGGAGAGCCCGGAGTTGCGCACCTCGGTCCATCGTCCCCGGCCATCGTTGTGGAACAGTCGGGTTCCGGCGGCCACGCCGTTCACCAGCAGGTCGAGGTCACCGTCTCCGTCCGTGTCTGCCAGGGTCGCCGCCGTCGAAACCTGGCCTGTGCAGGCGGCTTCCCCGGCGTCCATTCGCTCAAATCGCCAGTCGCCCAGATTGCGATACAGGGAGTTGGTCCCTTCCAGCGCGCACAGATAAATGTCCGGCTGCCCGTCGCCATCCACGTCGCCCAACGCCACTCCGGACCCGTTATGAGCCACGGTGTTGGTCAGGTAGGAGTCGCCGGACAACCGATTGGTGAAGGCGAGACCGGTGGTGCCGGTGTCCATCCGGGTGAAGCCGGGCGAACCGCTTCCCACGGGTGAGAGGGGCGTCGGCTTCGGGGATTGCTCCTGGGCATCCGCACCGGCCACCGAAATCCCCAGAAGATGCAGACCCACGAGGGCACCGATGATTGACGAGGCCGCCCGCAGCACGGGCGCAGGGAAACAGGCGTTGGACGGGGCGTCAATTGACGCCAGACCCCGTGGCGGGGCACCGCCGGATGGAGATTGTCCTGGAACCCGATGGTGCGGGGTGGTGCCTCCGGATGCTGGGACTGCTGGCATGGGTCGTCGGCGTTCTTTTTGGGGTGAATCGCTTGATTGTCGTGGCCAACCGCTGGTTTGGACTTTACTTCGTCCCTCCGAATTGGTCCCTATTCCCCGGTCAGTCCCCGTTGGTTTGGCAAAATCTGCTTCTCCTCCTCACGCCTGCCTATGAATCCCTCACGTTTGCTCCTGCCCCTGTTGGCGGCCGTTGGCATGACATGCCTCACGGTCAAGGCCAATGATATCGAACCTTCCAAGGAACTCTACACGGTCATCTACGCTCCAAAGCCGGTGATCCTCGACGGCGACCTGTCCGAGTGGTCGGGCGTTCCGGTGCTGGCCGATCCCAAGTTTGCCGTTCCCAAGGGCTCGGGTGGGGATCCCAATCCCAATTACGTGCTCTTCGAGGAGTATGCCGGGGGTACGTGGACCGGGCCGGATGATCATACCTCCGCGGTCCAGATCGTGTACGACGACGAGAACGTGTACTTCGGCTTTGTCGTGACCGACGACTATCATGAGAACTCGGCAAACAGCGCGTGGAACGGCGATTCCGTCCAGTTGATGATTGCCAGCGCGGACCGCACCGCGCAGGTCGCTCTCTACAACTACGCCCTGGGCGGTGTGGAGGGTGCGACCGGCGAGGTGATCGTGATGCATGAGGCCGGGCCGGGCGGCACGGAGGCGGTGGTCACGCGCAATGCCACGACCAAGAAGACGGTTTATGAGATCAAGCTGCCGAAAGCAGCCCTGGACCTCACGGCGCTGGTAGGCGAGACGCAGTTTGGCCTGGGAATGGCCATCAACGATGGCGACGAGCTGACCCCGGGCCAGCGGGGCTGGGGCGGTCTCGGGGCGCATTCCATCGTCTTCGGCAAGACCCCGTCCGAAACGGCATTGATCACCTTTGCCAAGCGGAACGACATTGAGCCCACCAAGGAGTACTACACCGCACTGAAGACCACGAAACCGATCGTGCTCGACGGCGCGCTGGACGAATGGACCGGAGCTCCGGTGCTGGCAGACCCGAAGTTTTCCATTCCCAAGGGGTCGGGCGCCACCGGCACCGGCACCTATGTGCTTTTCGAGGAGTATGCCGGCGGCACCTGGACGGGGCCGGACGACCAGACCTCCGCAGTCCAGATCGTCTATGACGACCAGAATGTATATTTCGGTTTCGTGGTCACCGACGACTACCATGAGAACTCGGCCAACAGCGCATGGAACGGCGACTCGGTCCAGTTGATGATCGCGAGCGCGGACCGCTCCGCGCAGGTGGCGCTGTACAACTACGCCCTCGGCGGCGTGGAGGGTGCGACGGGCGACGTGATCGTC
>JAFLEG010000140.1 GCA_017302195.1 Verrucomicrobiota bacterium | reverse complement strand
CCACGCGTCTGGCCCAGCTCGGATTCTCGGTGGTGCTGGCCGAGGCCGCCCGCTTTCCAAGGCGCCATCTGGGCGAATCCCTCACCCCCGGTGTGCGCCCCCTGCTCGCATCGTTCGGAGCCGCCTCGGCATTGGAGGGGCCCGGGGTTCTTCCAGTTCGCCGCCTCCGGGTGCATTGGGAGACGGCGCCCCGGTGGCGGGAAGAGCCGGAAGGCCACGGGGTGGTCGTGGATCGGGGACTCTTCGATCTCCGGCTGCTCCAGCAGGCGCGCAGGCAGGGGGTCCGCGTGCTGCAGCCGGCCCGCGTGCGGTCACGCCCTTGGAACGGCCGCGACTGGATACTGACGCTGGACTCCGGCCGCGGCCCCGGCGCCGTGCGGTGCCGCTTCGTGGCCGATGCGTCGGGAAGGCGGAGCCCCTTCTCCGGACCCCGTCGCCGGATGGGGCATCCCACCGTGGCGCTCCACGCCTACTGGCGGGGCACATCCTTGCCGGACGAACCGTGCATGGAGGCAGGCCCACGGGCGTGGTACTGGGGGGTGCCGCTTCCGGATGGCACCTACAACACCCTGGTGTTTGCTGATCGGGATGGACTGCGTCCGCGATCTGGAGATCCGGCCACACTCTCGGCCCGCTTTGAGGCGCTCCTGGAGGAATCCTCCCTGCTGAAGGGCTGCCGGGATCGCCGAAGACTCACCCGGGTGGCGGCCGTGGACGCCACCGCCTGGCACAGCGAGGACTGCGTGTCACCCGCCAGCATCCGTGTCGGGGATGCCGCCCTGGCCCTCGACCCGCTGTCATCCAGCGGCGTGCAAAAGGCCCTCCAGTCCGCCCTCTCGGGTGCGCTGGTGATCAATACCCTCCTCCGGCGTCCCGAGCTCCAGTCCGCAGCCCTCGCCTTTCACCGCCATGCGGTGGCCTCGGCATCGGAACGTCACCGGCGCTGGACGTCCTCGCACTACGCGGAGGCGGCGCGGTGGCGTCCGGACCCCTTCTGGACCGCCCGCACCGCCGACGGTCCGGCGTCGGAATCGTCGGCCGCGGCGCCGCCGCCGCGACTGCCATCGCGGCAGGAATGCCTGGTCCGGTCCGCAGGCCTGGAGTGGGTGGAGCTGCCCTGTCTGGGCGACCAGTTTGTGGAACTGCGCTCCGCGGTGCGTCATCCGCGACTCGACGGACCGGTCGCCTTTGTCGGTGGCTGGGAACTGGCCCCCCTGGTGCGGGGACTTCCCGAAGTGATCCGTGCCCAGGAGCTGGTGGACCGGGTCGCCGCGCTGGCCCCCGGACCCCGGAGCGGCGAACTCGCGCACTGGCTGGTGGTGCATCAACTCTGGGTTCCGGAACCGGGTGCCGGAGCATCGCCCCCATCCCCCTGAGGATCGCGCCGATGGCCGAACCCACCCCCATCATTGGCGATTGGCTCCGCGCGCTGGGGCTCGGGCAGTATCTCGGCCTCTTCGAGGAGAACGAGGTCACCTTCGAGGACCTGAAGATCCTGTCCGACGCAGATCTCAAGGAACTCGGGCTCCCGTTCGGTCCGCGCAAGCGGCTGCTGGGGGCGCTTGCCGAATACCGCCGCCGGGCGGCGCCGCCACCCTCCGGTGACTCCGCGGTTCCACCGGTGACTGGGCATGCGCCCCGGGTGGGCGAGATTCTCGAGCGCCGCCAGCTCACGGTGCTGTTCTGTGACATGGTCGGCTTCACCGACCTGGCCGGTCGGGTGGACGCCGAAACGCTCCAGAGCGTCATCCACAGCTACGAACACGACTGCACGGAAAGCATTGAACGGTTCGGGGGATACATCCTGCACAGCCTGGGCGATGGCATCGTCGCCCTGTTCGGATTTCCAGCGGCCCATGAGGGCGAGGCGGAGCGGGCCATCCGCGCCGGACTGCGGATCGTGGATACCATGGCCCGGCTCGAGGTGCCGGAGATTGGACGCCTGCGGGTCCGCGTGGGCATTGCCAGCGGGATGGTGGTGGTGTCGGCGGCCGAGAATCGCGCCATCGGCGAATCCCTCAATCTGGCCGCCCGTCTCCAGGGGTATGCCGATCCCGACACCGTGGTGGTGACCGAGCAGGTCCGACGCCTCGCCGGCGCCACCTTCGACTACGCGGATCGCGGCGAGGTGACCCTCAAGGGAATCGCGCGGCCGATCCGGATCCTTCAGGTCATCGGGGAGCGGACGCAGTTGAGCCGCTTCGAGGCCAGTGCGCCGGAAACCCGTCTGCCCCTCGTGGGCCGGGCGACCGAGCTCGATCACCTGATGGAGCTGTGGCAGAGCGCCCGGGACGGGGCGGGACGGATGACCCTGATCCGCGGGGAACCCGGCATCGGAAAGAGCCGGCTGGTGGCCGCCGTGCAGGAGCGGATCACCTCCGAAGGCGGATTCAGCCTGTCCCTGCAGTGCTCGCCCCTGTTCGTGGACAGCGCCTTCCATCCCTTCATCACGGCCCTGGAACGGACGCTGGATGGCGACAAAAGCCGCTCCCCCGGCGGGCGCCTGGAGGCCCTGGAATCCTTGGTGGTGGGACGATTCGGACGCCCCATCGAGGACGTCCGGCACCTCGGCACCCTCCTGTCGCTGCCCTGCCAGGAACGCTACGGACCGATCACCATCACTCCCCAGCGACGCAAGGAGGCCACCATCCGGGCCCTGGTGGACCTGGTGGAATCCATGGCCTGCGGACGTTCGGGAATGGTGCTCTTTGAGGATCTGCACTGGGCGGACCCCACCACCCTGGAGGTGCTGGAGGTCCTGGCCGGCCGCATCGGCGGCATGCGGCTCCTGGCCGTCCTGACCGGGCGTCCGGAGTTTGCCCCCCGCTGGGCGGAGCGGGACACCTTTTCCACCCGGACTCTGACGCGCCTGTCCCGCGAGGAGATCCTCGCCATGGTGGCCGGGCTCACCACCGGGCGCGAGGGGTTCTCCGCGGAAATTCTGGAGCAGATCGCGGGGCGGACGGACGGGGTGCCGCTGTTCGTGGAGGAACTCACGCGGTCCCTCCTGGAACAGGGGGCGGCAGGGGGGCCCGCCGCAGGGTTGGGAGCGTCCGACAACGGCGAGGTGGTCATCCCGACGACGCTGCGCGACCTGCTCATGGCCCGTCTGGACCGGGTCGCCGCGGTCCGGGAAATCGCGCAGATCGGATCGGTGATCGGACGCGAGTTTCGTCACGACCTGATCGGTGCGGTGGCCACGCTGGACGAAGGCTCCTTGAATTCGGCCCTGAGCCAGTTGGTGGACTCGGGACTCGCCTTCCAGCACGGAACACCCCCGGCGGCGGTGTACACCTTCAAGCATGCGCTGGTGCAGGACGCCGCCTATGACTCCCTGCTGAAAAGCCGGAGAAAGGAGCTCCACGCGAGCATTGCCCGGATCCTGGAGGAACGCTTTCCCGAATCCCGCGAAAGGGCGCCCGAACTGCTGGCGCGCCACTACACCGAGGCCGGGGAGACGGAGCCAGCCGTGAACTTCTGGCATCTGGCCGGGGAACTGGCCATGCGCCGGTTCGCCCACCGGGAAGCCAGCGCACACCTGCGCAAGGGCCTGTCCCTGGTCGACTCCCTCCCGCCGGGTCCGGCACGCAACCTCAAGGAACTCGAGCTGCGCACGCTGCTGGGTCCGGCCGTGGTGGCCCGCCACGGATGGACGGCTCCCGAGATCGGGGGGCTGCTGGAACCGGCGCTCGCCCTCGCCACCTCCCTGCGCCATTCCCAGAGTCTCCTGCCGACCCTGCACGGTCTCTGGGTGAACTCCATGACCATGGGCCGGCTCACCAAGTCCCGGGCCTGGGCCGAACGCATGCTGGCCACCGCCGCCTCCACGCGTGATTCGGACCTGCAGATCTGCGGACACCGGGCGGCGATGACTTCCGCCTTCTGGCTGGGAGACCTGGTCGCCGCACGCCGCCATGGCGACGTCATCCGGGCGCGCTATGACGCCGTCCGCCACGGACACCTCGTCAAGCTCACCAACAGCGATCCCCTCACCGGGGACGGCATCTACCGGTCCCAATACCTCTGGATGCTGGGGTACCCGGATCAAGCCCTCGAGGTCTGCATGGCCAATCACGTCCACGCACGCCGGTTGAACCACCCGTTCGACCTCGCCTTCGCCCTCACCCTGGGCTCCCAGGTCCACGAGTTCCGCGGCGAACCCGCCCGCCTGCTGGAGTGTGCGGCGGAGGGGGAACGGGTCGGACGCGAACACAGCGTTCCCGTGATGTCGGAGGTCCTGGCGGAGATCGCCAAGGGCATCGCCTGGCTTCGGGCCGGACAGGATCAGGACAGCGTCGCGCAGCTCCGCAAGGGACTGGAGCGCATCATCCAGACCGGGCAGATGATCTGGGTCCCCTACCTGCGGGCCCTGCTGGCCGAAGCCCTGGGCCGCGTGGGCCAGCCGGCCGAAGCCTTGAAACTGCTCGATCAGAGCCTGGCCCAGAGCGATGCGCAGGATGAGCGTCCCCACTTTGCCGAGGTGCTGCGCATCAAGGGAGTTGTCCTGCTGTCCCTGGACCGCGCCTCCGAGTGCGAACGCATCCTTCGGGATGCCCTGGATTATGCCCGCCGCCAGCAGGCGCACTCCTGGGAGCTCCGCGTCGCGATCTCGCTGGCCCGACACCTCAACTCCGGCGGCAACCGCCGTGGGGCCCTGGAGGTCCTGGAGCCAGCCTACGCCTTTTTTACCGAAGGATTCGCGACACGGGACCTTCGGGAAGCCCGCCAACTCCTGCGTTCCCTGGGCCACCCCGTCCCCGAACCCGCGCACGGTTCCGGAAGCGCGGCCACGGTTTCGCCGCAGTGACAGGGCGATGAATCTCCCCGTGAGGGGATGAGGCCTTCGGGTCCCCAGCCGCTTCCCGCTGCGCCCGTGGACACACTACCCGGAACGTGAAGCACCACCGCTTGAACCGCCGCTTCATCGTGCCCTGCCGCCATCGCCAGGCCCGCCAATGAATGTCCGTCCCTGTTGAATCGCCCCTCGTCCTGGAACACCGCCCGCCCTCCTGCGCCAGGAATTCCCTGGGCAGCTCCTGAGGCCCACCCCGGAGGTGAGGAGGGATTTGCCATCACGCCATAACCACGCCACGCTTTTGGCGTGACGACCACCGTACAGCTTGATGGATCCAATCGCATCGTCCTGCCGCTCGAACTCCGGCGCGCGGCAGGCATCCCACGCGGCCAAAGACTTAAAGTCTCGGCGACCCCCGGACGAATCGTGCTGGAGGTTGAACCTGCGGCACACGGTGCCGTGATCAAACGGGGCAAATTGAGGCTTTGGAGCGGAGTCGTTCCTTCCACCGGCCTCGCGGACGCGGTCGAATCGGCGCGCCATTACGAACGATGACCTTCCTGGACACCGGAATTCTCGTCGGCGCCGTTCTGGAACGTCATCCGGAGCATCCGGCCTGCCGCGAGGCGTTGGAAGAATCCGAGGCTCCCTTCACCAATGCCCACGCTCTGGCAGAGACGTTCGCAACCCTCACGGGATTCTACAGGGTCCCGGTTGAAGCGGCGGCGGAATTGACGCTGGCTCTCCGGTCCATCCTCAGCGTGGAGCCATTGACCTGGGCGGACTACCAGACCGCGATCAGCGAGTCCCGACGGCGCGGGGTCATGGGGGGCGGCATCTACGATTCGCTCCACGCCACCTTCGCCCGGCGCAAGGGGGCCCGACGGATCGTGACCCGCAATCCCTCACATTTTGCCCACGCCGCGCCGGACCTGGAGATCCTCACGCCGTAACCGGGCGATCCCCACCAGATCCCTCCCCACCCAACCCATGCCGGCCGGGACCCCCGAGCCAGTCGCCAAACCGGAGTCCCTTCCCGCCGCGTGGCTCGCGCACCCTTCCGAATCCGGCGCGCCGCCAAACCCTCCCAACGACTGCGCATCAAACGTCAATGTGACAGATCAAACCCCGAAGGCATGGACCTCCAGTGAGAAGCGCTCGGGAAGCTCCGACACCAGCCCCGGGAAGCGCCGCCGGTCCGTGTCATCACGGAACAACGTCTCCCAGCCGTTCCCCGGCTCACCATGTGATTCCGCGAACTGGCAAGCTTCACCCGCAATGGTCGCGCCATGACCCTTAACCTTCCTCAAACTCCAGCCACACCTGGCCGTCGCGCACCTCGACGCGGTGGCAGGCCACCGGCTGGTCCGGACGCACATCACAGGCGCCGGTGGTGACATCGAATCCCCAGCCGTGCAGCGGACAATGCAGCACCTGTCCGTCGAGATAGCCGGCACCCAGGGGACCGGCGCGGTGCGGACACCGGTCCGCCACGGCGAAAAATCGTCCGTCCACATTCGCCAGAGCAATACGGCGTCCGCGCACCTCCACGGTCCGCGCATTCCCGGGCGGGAGTGATTCCACGTCGGCCACCGGAACCAGGGACTTCATTCCGGGGAATTGGGAGAGGGTGGAGAGGCCGGAGGGGGCGGGGGCGCCGGCCTCTTCTTCCAGGGCTGGTCGGGAAACTTCTCCGGCATCTTGAACGCCTGGGGCTTGGGCTGGGCCATCTGCAATCCGTCGTCCGCGGCGGCGGCCCCGGGAGTCGCGGCGGTGCCCGGGGCCTTCATGTCCTGCTTCCACGACGCGATGCGCGCCTGCAGCCCATGATGCTCGGCCGTCTTCTTGTCACCGGACTTCATGTAGAAGAGCGAGAGATTGGTGTGCACCAACTGCTCGTTGGGCCGAAGCTTCTCCGCCTTGTGCCCCTCGGCAATCGCGGTGGCAAAGTCCCCCTGCCGGTAATGGCACATGGCCACCGCCAATTGCGCGTCGAAGTGCACCGGATCCTCCGCCAGCACCCGGCGCAGCGTCTCCAATGCCGCGCCAAACTCGCCGGTCGAGTAGTCGAACATGGCATCATCGTACAGCGCCTGAAGGTCGCTCATGCGCTCATCGTGGGAGGAACCGCGGGGAAGGAAAGAAGATTGGCAGCGAGGGGCACCCCGGGGCCCATCTCATCTCCTGATCGGCCAAACCCCATGCCGGTTCACGGGAGACTCGCCCTGCCAGTTTTCTGTTCTCTTCGCATCGTCCCGGCGACGATCCGGATCGTCGGGGATCCCCGGTGGCGTTCGTTCACGGCCCCGGCGGCGCGGCTCGCGTCATTTCCGCGATCAGGGCCTCGAAGGGGGTTCTGTCCTGCCAGTTCAGGATCCGCAACGCGCGCGCCGGATTACCCACCAGGGTCGCGGGATCCCCAGTGCGCACCCGGCCCGGTTCCACCTCCACATGATCGCGCCAGTCGAGCCCGACCGAACCAAAGGCGGCCTGGAGGACGTCCCGCACCGAATGGGCGCGGCCGGTGGCGAAGATGTAATCCGCAGGCTCGGCCACCTGCAGGGATGCCCAAAAGCCGGCCACAAACTCCCGGGCGTCCCCCCAATCGCGCCGGGCCTCGAGGGAGCCCAGGGTCAGCGGATGCCGGTCGCCCCGTGCGATCCGGGCCGCCGCGGCGCAGATCCGGGCGGTGACGAAGGCGGGATCCCGCCGCGGCGACTCGTGATTGTAGCAGATCCCATTTACCAGGAACCACCCGTCCCGCCGCCGCGCCTCGCGGACCCGTTCCGTCGCCTCGGCCTTGGAGACGCCATAGGGATTCAGCGGACGGAACGGGGTCTGTTCATCCTGCGGGGCACTCGCCGGATTTCCAAAGACATGGCAGGTGCTGGCGTGAAAAAGGCGGGGAGGACTGATGCAGCGACGACAGGCCTCGAGCAGCCGCTCCGTGCCTGCCACGTTCACCCCGAGGGTTGCCGACGGCTCCGCCAGGCTGGTGGCGACACTGGACTGGGCAGCCAGGTGGTACACCTCGTCCGGGGCGATCCGGGACACCAGGGCCTCCAAGGCCCCTGCCCCGCAATCCGCCAGATCGCCCTCGTGCAGCACCAACCGTTCAGACCAGGCCGCGATGCGGGATCCGCCCACCCGCGAAAGGTCCCGGACCAAGCCATGCACCTCATACCCCTTCCCGAGCAGGAGTTCCGACAGGTAGGAACCATCCTGTCCGGTGATTCCCGTGATCAACGCGCGTGGCACAAGCAAAGTCCCCGGACGATCCTCAGCGGCTCCCGGGCCGGAAAACCTGCCCCGCCGCCGCACACCGAGGGAAGCGGGAAAACGGCCGGAACGATGCCATCAGGTTAGGACGCGTATGAGCCCCCGCGTGCGCTCCCCTTTTCTGCCGAATCGTTACCGCTGAGCCGAATCCGGATTGACCGTCCCACCGCACACGCTTCCATCCACCGCATGCCTCGGAGCACCTGGGTCTTCGCCGCCATCCTATCCTGCCTGATGCTGGCATCCATCGGCGTCCTGCAGCTCCGCACCGCCTCCCGCGCCCGCAGCCGGGCGGAGGCCGAGGCCGAGGCGGCCCGCCAGGCATTATCCGCCGCCACGTCCACCAACGCGGTGCTGGCCTCCGATCTGGAGGCGGCGCGCCAGCGGACTGCCGAGCTGGAGGAGGCCATGGCGCAGGTGGAAAAGGCGCAGCAGGGACTCGAGCAGCAACTGCGTTCCGAACTGGAGTCCCGGGACATCACCATCTCCGAACTCCAGGGACGTCTCACCGTCAACATCCTGGACCGGGTGCTCTTTGACTCCGGGGAAGCCCGCCTCAAGCCGGAGGGGGAAACCGTGCTGCGCAAGGTGGCGGATGT
>JAFLEG010000014.1 GCA_017302195.1 Verrucomicrobiota bacterium | reverse complement strand
CGCAGCCGGAGCAGTTCGGCGCGCTCGTCTCCCGACAGGTCCGGGAGTGCGGCCGCCGCCGCAGAGATCACGACGGGCGCCGGCACCGGCTCGGCCAGGGCCCGGCGCAACGCGGCATTGTCGTTCTCCAGGCGGCCCAGGCGGCCCTGCTGCCATCCGACGGTGGCCACGGCAATGGCCGCGGCCGAGGTGATGAGGAGTTTGCTGTTCATGAGAATCCATCCGGCGGGGGCGAGGGTGGCGGCCGCCGCTCCGGAAAGCACGGTGGTCGCGACCGAGGCTGCCAGGCCCGGCGGGGCTGACACGGTGGCCGCCGCCCCCAGACAGGCCGACGTCAGTCCCTCGCGGACCGGCACGCCGCGTGCCTGAAACCAGTCCCGCATCCGGTCCAGCGCCCGGCTCACCCGCTTCTGCGCCGTGTCGTCGGTCACGCCGAGAGCCATCCCGATCTCGGAGAAGCTCCGCCCTGACAGAAAGCGGAGCACCACGGCCTGGCGGTCGGTGTCCCCCAGGGCATCCAGCGCCTCATCCAGCAACGGCTCCAGGGCGGCGGTCTCCGCCGGAGAGGGCGGTGCCGCCGCGGCGGGGTCGGATTCACGTTCCTTCATGGCGTTGAGCTCGCGGTGGATCCGGCGGCGGTCGTTCCGGACTTGCTTCGCGGCCTCCAGGCATGCGGCCCGGTGAAGCCATCCGGGCACCACCACCGAATCCGCCAGCCGGGAGGCCTTGCGCGCGAGCACGGTGAACACCGTCTGCGTGACGTCGCGGGCCAGGTCGCGGTCGCCGGTGGTGCGCAGGGCGGTGGCCCAGACCAGCGAGCAGTGGCGGGTCACCAGTTCCGTGAAGGCCGCGTCGTCACCGGATTCCCGGAAGCGTCGCAGCAGGTCGCGGTCGGTGGGCGGTTCCATGGCGTGTTTCCCGAGTACTCCCGCGGGCGGCGGATTCCGACAAGTCCCGGCAACAATTTCCGCCGGATGGCGCAAAGTTGTCGTTTGTGGCGGGGCTTCCCGGCGGGATAGCCTGCGGCATGCAAAGTCTCCGCAGGCGACGGGTATGGACCGGGACCCTGTGCGCGCTGGTCGTGCTGCTCCAGGGCGGGGCGACCGCCGCGGATGCGGCCCGGGGAGTGGTGTTTGAGGATGCCAATGGCAACGGCGTGCGGGACTCCGGCGAGCGCGGCCTGCGCGGCGTGCGGGTCTCGAACCAGCGCGACATCGTGGACACGGACCGCGAGGGACGCTGGGAACTGCCGCTGCTGGAGGGCGGGGAGACCACCTTCTTCGTCCTCAAGCCCCGCGGTTATGCACCGCCGCTGTCTGCGGATCTCCTCCCGCGCTTCTCCTACACCCACAAGCCCGCGGGATCGCCGCCGCTCAAGTTCCCCGGGCTGGCGCCCACCGGTCCGCTGCCCGCCTCGGTGGACTTTCCGCTGCGGCGCCAGCGGGAGCCGGAGACCTTCCAGGCGCTGTTCTTCGGCGACACCCAGCCGCGCGACGTCCGCGAGGTGGACTATTTCAAGCATGACATCGTCGAGGAACTGATCGGACAGACCAATGCGTCCTTTGGCGTCACCCTGGGCGACATCGTCTTCGACAATCTGGCCGTGATGGAACCCCACAACGCCGCGGTCGCCCTGATCGGCATCCCCTGGTGGAACGTGATCGGGAACCACGACATCAACACCGACGCGCCCTCGGCCACCGACTTCGACGACACCTACAACCGGGTGTACGGACCGAACTACTTCGCCTTCGACTACGGTCCGGTACACTTCGTGTCCCTGGACAACATCCAGTGGATCCCTCCCGCCGAGCGCACCTCCAGCACCACCTGGCGCAGCGCGCTGGATGCGCAGCAGTTGGCCTGGCTGGAGGCCGACCTGAAGGGCGTTCCCCGGGAGCGCCTGGTGCTCCTGATGATGCACGTGCCGATCAATGACATGGCCAACCGCGAAGCCGTGTACCGCCTGATTGAGGGGCGTCCCTACTGCCTGAGCATCGCCGGACACACCCACTGGCAGGAACACCGGTTCCTGCGCCGGGAGGACGGCTGGCTGGGCGCCGCCCCGCATCATCACATTGTGAACGTCACCGCCTGTGGCAGTTGGTGGAGCGGCCAGCCGGACGAGTTGGGCATTCCGATGACCACCATGTCCTGCGGCGCGCCCAACGGCTACACCGTGCTCACCTTCCGCGACCGGGGCCTCACCGTGGACTTCAAGGCCGCCCGGCGTCCGGCCGACTACCAGATGAACATCCACGCCCCGGAGGTGGTGGCTTCGGCTGCAACCGGCAGCACGCTGATCCATGTGAATCTGTTCAATGGCGCCGACAATTCTGCCGTGGAGATGCGCCTCAACAACCGCGGTCCGTGGCTGAAGCTGGAGAAGGTGCTGGAGCCGGATCCAGTGTTCGTCGCGCAGCGCGAGCGCGAGGGCACCAACGCCGTCGCCCCATGGCGCCTGCTGCCCAAGCCCATCGCGTCGCCGCACCTGTGGAAGGGCCTGCTGCCGCCGAACCTCCCGCCCGGCACCCACTACCTCTGCGTGCAGGGACGCGACGTGAACGGGAAGATCCATCCGGCCATGCGGGCGATCACCGTGCAGTGATCGCCGCCCCTCGAAGCGTCCCTCCGCGGAGGGACGAGCTTCGCGAGTCCCTGACCAATCCGCTGCGCGCGTGGAGTCACTGCGGGGAACGGGGGAAGCGTTGCGCCGGGGCTTCCCGTGTTGCGCGATGGCATCCGCTGAAGCCGGGCGGGGAAGTTGGGGACTCGGGCACCTCGTCCCTCCGCTTGGTGTGTGGAATCGCCGGGGGGTTCAGGCTGACAGACGAAGGGGCCTTCCTGCGGATTCCTCGGGCTCAGGGCTTGGACTGGGCGGCGATCTGCTGACGCGCACGCTCTGCCAGCGCGGGATCCTTCTCGGCGAGCCCGTTGACGAAGGCCTGGGCGGTGGCGACATCCAGGGCCGCGAGGTTCCGGGTCGCCTTGAAGATCTCCTCCGTCGTGCGCCAGGTGTGGAACATGCGCAATTCGTTCAACACCCGCTCGAGCCTGGGATGGTTTGAATCGGCGGTCCGTAAATCAGCCGCCGAGTTGGCGTAAATGACGCCTTCGAGGACCGCGTCCGCGGACACGCGTTCAATGGAGGCCTGCGGATCCAGCTTCTGGATCGCGGCAGCGACCTGATCACGACTGTCCTCATCCATCCCATCCAGCGCCGCGATCATGGCGGGAATGACCTCCGGCGAACGGATTCCGGTGTCGCTCAGATCCCTGGCCGCCCGCACCGCGGTCGCCGGATCGCTCAAGGCGCGCACCAGATCCTCATGGGTCGCGAAGCCCTGCGAGACGTCCTGACGGGTCTGCCGGGTCGCTGCGTCGCGGGTCATGGCCTGGTCGAGTTCGGGAATCTCCGCCCGCAGTTCGGGCTGGATCTGGCCGATGGCCAGCCAGGCGGCCGTCCGCTCGTACGACTCATGGCTGGTCCGGGCGACCTCCATCAGGTCCGGGATCAGCGGCCGGGCTGCCGACCCCGCGGCGGCGGCGCGTTCGATGGCAATGCCCACGCTGACGCCTCGGTGATCCGTCGGGGCGACATTCAACCCCTCCCGCAACCCGGTCCGGATGGTTTCGATCACGCGTGGGTCGCTTCCCTGAGGAGTTCCCAGCAGCGCGGAGGCGGCGCTGAACCGGGTGTAGGGATCCGAGGTGACTTCGAAGAGCTTGACCAGGTCGGGCAGATACGCGGCCGCCGCCTGCGGATTCTGACGGAAGGCCTGGTGAATTCCCTCGGGGACAAATCGCCTCATGGCCGGCGAACCTCCCACCGTGGCTGTGTCCTCCAGCAACCGCGTGAGTGCCGGCAGGTCCCCCGATTCCAGTCCCAGTCGTCGCAGGGCGGAAAAGGCGCCCACCCGCCCGATCCAGTCGCCTTGCCGGGTGGTCTCCCAGAGAAACGAGGTCAATCCAGGCACGGACTTTTCCAAAGTGCCCAACGCCCCGAGTGCGCGCATTCGCATGTAGTCTTGGTCCGACGAACTCGGATCGAGAACGACCTTTCGCAGCGTCGCGAAGAGATCCTCCCGACGGCTACCGAAGGCGGCCATGGCATCCAGAACCTCCGCATCGGGCCAAATAGCCCCGCCCCTGGTCTGTGGAGCAGCCAGCGCCATTCTCAGGCGCTGTCGGGCGGCTTCCAGCGCTTCGGCGGTTCCCAGGGAAGCGCCGGGGGACGCAGACACCAGGAGTCGCCCGCTGGATCCAGCCGGCGAGGACTCCTCAGACGCCCCCGCAATCGCTGAGGAGGAAGCGGTGGAGACGCCCGTCGGCGCGGCCTCCCGGGACTGTTGGCGCAGGGCGACGGTGGTGAAACCCGCGACGAGTGCCGCGGCCGTGATCAGGACTGCCAGTTTGGTTCCGTTCATAAGGCTGAGGGTTCCGAGGAGAAGCTGGGGAAAGGAGGCCGCACCGATTCCGGCGCTGGTCGCGGCGGAAATGACGTGGGCGGCGAGGGCGGCCGGCACCGGTGTCACGCCCTGGTTGGTCATGACGGACGCCAGCGCGGCCGGCGAGCAGGTGATGCCACGCCGGGCCAGCAGTACCTTCAGGTGATCGAGTGCGCGGCGGATGCGCATCTTGGCGGCGGCTTCGCTGGTGCCGAGGGCGGCGCCCACCTCGCGGAGCGGCTTGCGGAGGAAATAGCGTTGAACCAGGGCATCGCGGTCGGCGGCCGGGAGTTCCTGCAACGCGGCGTCCAGAGCGGGAAGCGCTGTCGCAGACTCGGGGAGGTCGGGCATGGACATGGCGGAGGGCAGGGTGGCGGCGGCCTCGGTTTCGCGGCGATGCCGCCGGGCCTCGGTGCGCGCGGTGCGGGCGGCGAGCTGCCATGCGGTGCGATGCAGCCAGCCGGCAATGGAGGGATGTCCGGCCAGCGATCGGGCCTTGCGGGCCAGCAGCACGAACACCGCCTGGGTGACCTCCTCCGACAGGGTGTGGTCGGGCAGGTGGCGGCTGGCGACGGAATGGACCAGGGCCAGGTAGCGGTTCACCAGCGCCGCAAAGGCGGCCTCCGAGCCCTCCAGCACGTACGCATGCAACAACTCGCCGTCACTCATGGTCATGAAGCTATCCCCGGCGGACGGGGAAAGTAACAGGACCATGGACGGGACCGGCTTCCCTCGGTGAGGCTCCGGACATGAGAAGCGCGTGGCTCGCAGGCTGGTGGCGCCGGGTCCTCTGGATGGCGGTCCTCTCCGGGGTGGGGTGGGCGGCGGAATCCCCGCTGAACGAAAAGCTCCCGGTCCGGGGCTTCTGCATCGCGGCGCCTTCGGGGAACCGTCTGGACGAGTTCCTGGGATTCATTGAAAAGGAACTGGCGCCGCGATCGGTCAACACGCTGATCCTGCGCGTGGACTACGGGTTCCAGTTTGTGAGCCGGCCGGAGATGGCCGATCCCGATGGATTGTCGCGGGCACAGGCGCAGCAGATTACCGCCGCCTGCCGCCGCCATGGCATCCGCATCATTCCCCTGGTCAACCTGCTGGGCCACCAGTCCTGGCAGTCGCGCTGCGGAACCCTGCTGCGGGTGCATCCCGAGTTCGACGAGACACCGCTCGTCCAGTTCCCCGAGAAGTACGCCTGGCCGAATCCCGAGGGACTCTACTGCAAGAGCTACTGTCCGCGGCATCCGCAGGTCCATGGGGTGGTGTTTCCCCTGGTGGACGAGGTCTGCGACGCCTTTGAGAGCGATGCCTTCCATGCCGGGCTCGACGAGGTGTTCTACCTCGGGGAGGCGCAGTGCCCGCGCTGCCGCGGACGCAACAAGGCCGAACTTTTTGCCGACGAGGTTCGGGCCATCCGGGACCATCTGCACAGTTCCCGGCGGCAGCTCTGGCTCTGGGGGGACCGGCTGCTGGACGGCCGGCTCACCGGACTCGGCGAATGGGAGGCCAGCTTCAATGAGACCGCCGCCGCCGTGGACCTGATCCCGAAGGACGTGGTGATCTGCGACTGGCATTACGAGCGCGCCGATCCGACACCGGTGTATTTCGCCATGAAGGGGCTCGATGTGGTGAGCTGTTCCTGGAGGACCCCGGACGTCGCCGCCGCCCAGGTGCGCGACATGGTGCGGTTCCGCGAGACCTCCACGCCGCAGATGCGGGCGCACCTGAAAGGGGTTGCGCAGACCATCTGGTCCGGCGCCGGCGGATTCCTCCAACAGTTCCAGAACCGGACCAACACCAACGTCACCGGCGCCGGCAGGACCGAATCCGCCTGCTTCGTGCGGATGTTCGAAGCCGTGGCCGAACTGCGGTAGCTGCAATCCGGCTCACTTCACCCGCTGGAGGGTCCAGTCGGCGCGGTCGGCCTGGTTGGCCCAGTGCCGCATGTCGGACAGCTCCCGGCGGTCCAGGGCCTCCACATGGCCATCCACCATGCCGGCGACGGCGCGGTTGGAGAACCGCGGATGCACATGCCCCCAGGCCTCGGGCCCATCCCCGGTGTTGAACTGTTCCGACCAGCGCCGGGCCATGAAGAAGGGGGATTTGACCAGATAGAATCCGTTGACCACGCGTCCCTCGAACGGACCCCGGGCCGAGGCGAATACCAGCAGGTCGCTGGGCCGGACCGCATCCGTGGTCTTGAGCACGCAGAACGGACCAAAACGCTCGATGGCCCGCGGCTCGGGCGGCAGCTCCAGGTCGTCGCCGCCGATGAAGGTGGCGTTGATGCCCAGGGAGGGAAACACGCTGGCGGCATAGGTGCCGATGAAGGGATCCTCCATGCGCTGGAACTGCTCCAGCAGCGGACGGTTCTCATTGGCATACATCACCCCGAAGCTCTTGCCGAGCCATGGAGCCAGCCGCCAGGGATACCGGGAGTTGATCGGGTGCGGCACCGGCTGTCCGCGGGAGTCCACCGGCAGCTCCTCGCCGGCATTGAAGTGCCGGTAGCCCTTGAGCACCCGCTCGCCGTGGTCGTTGGCATAGACGTTCCAGGCCAGCATCAATTGCCGGGCGGACGACATTTCATTGACCTTGCGCGCCTGCGACTTGGCCTTCCCCAGGGCGGGCAGCAGCAGGCCGGCCAGTATGGCGATGATGCCCACCACGACCAGCAGCTCCAGCAACGTGAACCCCGCGCCCGCGTTTCGGGAACGGGGGGCACTGCTCATGAAACGACCCGCAACCACGCCGAAATCATACCTGCGATTGCCTGCCGGGCTTGCGGAAAGTTGCCATTGATTGTCGCCGATCCGACACGGGATTCTCCGTTGTAACCGGCCACCGGCGCCCGGCGTCTGGTATGGCAACAACATGAATCGAATCCCATCGCTCCACGGGGCCGTCCTCCTGATGATCGCCGTGCTGACCCTCACTCCGGCCGCCGGCCGCGCTGAAGATGCCAAACCCAAGGCGGACGCCCCGCCCGCCTCCTCCGATGCCGCGCCGCGCCGCGAGCGCCGGGCGACGTCGGAGCGCCTGGACGCCGCCCGCAACCGCCGGGACGCCATGATGGCGGAGCTGGGCTTGACCGATGAGCAGCGGGATAAGCTGCGCGCCGCCCAGAAGGACCAGGCGGAGAAGCTGCGGGCGGTCCGGGAGGATTCCAGCCTGTCCCGCGAACAGAAGGCGGCCAAGGCCCGGGAGATGCGCGACTCCCTGGTGGCAACCACCAAAACCATCCTGACCCCCGAGCAGTTCGAGAAGTGGCAGAAGAACCGTGAGACCCGGCGTCCGCGTCCTGGACAGCCCGCACAGGAGAAACCCCAGGACTCGAAGCCCGCAGCCGGCCAGTGATCTGATTCCGCAGAACCCCTCGGGCGACGGCCAGTTGGACGTACAAGTCCGAAGACGCTCCCGAACCCAGAACCACCCGCCGCCCCCACCAGGGCGGCGGGTTTTTCCGTCCCGGACCTGCCACAAATCGTTTCTCGCCGGTTTCCCTCGAGGGCAGGTTTTCGATGCGCGCCACGATGCCCCCCTGTTCTCCAATGCCCGGCAACCGGCGATTTTCGGCCGTGCGCACCCTGCTGGCCGCCTGCCTCAGCGCCTCGTCGGCGCTGGGGAACCCGGTGGTGGAGTGGCATGCCCTGCTGCTGGACGCCATCCGGACCGACACTTCCAATCCCCCGCTGGCCAGCCGTCATCTGGCCATGCTGAGTGCGTCGCTGTTTGACAGTATCAATGCGAGCCATCCGACACATCAGTCCTACCTTCCGCCGCCCGAGGTCCCGTCCGAAGCCTCGGCGGAGGCCGCCGTCCTGGGTGCCGGCCGGGAGCTGATGCTGTCGCTTCATCCCGGGTTCCGTGGGCGCATCGAGGCGCTGGCGGAGCGACAGCGGGCCGCTCTGGGGGCCGCCCCGGGAGTGGTGGCCGGACTCGACCTGGGACGCACGGTCGCGATGCGCATGCTCGCCGCGCGCAGCGCCGACGGATCCAACACCGAGATTCCCTACATTCCCAAGTCGGATGCCGGGCAATGGCGCCGCACGCCCCCGTTCTTCCGGCCGCCACTGTCCCCGCACTGGGGGCGCGTGACCCCCTTCTGCCTGCCCGGACTGGACGCCTTCCGCGCCCCACCCCCGCCCGCCCTGGGAAGTCCGGACTACGCCGCGGCCCTCAACGAGGTGAAACGGCTCGGCGGGACCGCCAGCACGGCGCGCACGCCGGAGCAGACGGTGATTGCCCGGTTCTGGTCCGACTTCAGCTACACCGCCATGCCGCCGGGACACTGGACCGAGATCGCATCGGCCATCGCCGTGGAGCGCCGGCTCGACCTGGCGGAAACGGCCCGGCTGCTGGCGCTGGTGGACCTTTCCCAGGCCGACGCCGCCATTGTCTGCTGGGACATCAAGTACCGGTGGAATCTGTGGCGTCCGGTCACGGCGATCCAGCGCGCCGGCGAGGATGGAAATCCGGGGACCGAGGCTGACCCGGCTTGGGAACAACTGCTGCCCTCCCCGCCATTTCCGGCCTACACCAGCGGGCACAGCACCTTCAGCGCTGCCGCCGCCCGCGTGCTGACCGGTTTCTTCGGGACCGACTCGCTCTCCTTCACCGCCCATTCCGACACCCTGACCAACGTCACCCGGCATTTCACCAGCGTCGCCGCCTGTGCGGACGAGGTGGGCATGAGCCGGATCTACGGCGGCATCCACTTCCCCTTCGACAACACGGAGGGCAAGCGGTCCGGCGAGCGCATCGGCCGGCATGTGGTGCAGCACTACCTGCTGCCGCTGCAGTCACTGCCCCTGCTCCTGCCAGAGGATCCCTCCTCGGATTCCGTCCGGCTGCGCGCCCATGGCCCCGTGGGCCGGCCCCTGCGGATCGAGCGTTCTGCGGACCAGATCCACTGGACCCGTCAGACCAACGGCACGGGCATTCCGGGGGGCTTCCCCGTGGACACTGTGCCCGGAGGCTTCTACCGCGCCGTTTCAGCGGACTGACCCTCGATCCAGCGGGTCGGAATCATGACCTCGTTCCGGCACAGGAATCCGGGGATCCATGGCGGGTCGAAGTAGGCGAAGACCGGATCGCCCCCGATGGGAAGCTGCCGTTCCGACATCCAGGACCGCAGTTCGGTCGCCGCCGGACCGCCGGCGTCCTGCGTTCCACCCCGAAACCGCCGCACGGCGTAGGTTCCGGCCGGCACCTCCCCCAGCGACACGGCCTGGTTGCCGGGAGCCGGCGGATTGGGGAGAGATGCCGGCAGCACAAAGGCCATCTGCTCCCGGGCGGAGCCCACCCCGGTCATGAACACCGGGGTGGTCATGGCGATCTTCTCCGCGGCGGCGTTGCCCCGGGAGATGTATCGGAACAGCCGCATGAAGTCGTCGCCCTCCTTCGGGGTCGTGACCACCCGGAGCGCGGGATACGCCCGCACCTCCACCAGGCCCTCCCGCGACACCACCCGGTAGGGCGCCGTCTCGTATCCGGCCCGGGTCAACTGGCACCCGGTGACCAGGCCTGCCATCACGGCCAGCCCCAACAGCGCCCCCAGAATCCATCGCCACTTCATGGCGCGGACTTTCCGCCAGAACCCGGTTGCTGCAACTGAAGGCCAGACCGGGAGGGGGACTTCACGTCCTCACCCAACGCCCATCGTTCACCATTCTCCTCGCCGGTTCTCGGGTTTTGACGCTGGGGGGCGGTTGGGCACTATTGGGAGATGCGTCCCGCCGTCCGTCTTCGTGCCGTCCTGTGCTTCCTGCTGGCCTGCCTTCCGGGAAGCGCCGGCCTCCAGGGCGCGATCCTGGTGGATGCCGATGCCGAGTGGGGATTCTTCCGGGGACTGGAACATCCCTCGCCGGGCGCCCCGACCGGCTGGACGGCGCCCGCCTTCGCGGATGGCGGATGGGACCGCGGCCGGGCGACGTTCTTCTACGGGGAGACCGGATTCACCGGCACCGAGTTGGCCGACATGGCCGGACGCTACCCGACCCTCTTCCTTCGCCGCCGCTTCTCCGTCGCCAATCCGGCCAATCTCACCGAGGTCGAGCTGCGGGCGATCTGCGATGACGGCTTCGTGGCGTATCTCAACGGCATCCGCGTCGCCTCGCGGAACGCGCCGACGTCGCCTCCGGACCACAACACGCTGGCCACCGCCAACGCCTCGGAACCGGTGCCCTGGCAGGTGTATCCGGTTGCCAATGCCGGCAGCGCCCTGGTGGCCGGCGAGAACGTGCTCTCGGTCGTGGTGCTCAACACCTCGCTGGGCAGCAGCGACCTGGTGTTTGCCGCGGAGCTGTCGGCGACCGAGATCATGCCCGGGCCGCCGACCATCGCGTCCGTCACGCCCACCCCCGGGATCGTGAACCAACTGCGGCAGATCACGGTGACCTTTGACAAGCCGGTGACCGGCGTCGCGGCCCGGGACTTCCTGGTGAACGGACTCCCGGCGAGCGATGTCAGCGGCTCGGGCGCGCGCTACACCTTCACCTTCCTCCAGCCGGCCTATGGCACGGTCTCGATCGGCTGGGGCACGCTGCATGAGATCCGCGACTTCAGCTCTCCGCCGCAGCGCTTCTCCGTCTCCGCCCCCGGATCCGCCTGGGCGTACGAGCTGCTCGACCCGGACGGCCCCGCAGTCCTGCGGCGTCAGCCGCCGGCAGGGATCACCGTGCGACAGCTTCAGGAGGTGGAGCTGATGTTCAACCGGGCGGTGGAGGGACTGGATGCCGCTGATCTGCTGCTCAATGGCACTGCGGCGGTGGCGATGACCGGTCTCGGCGCCGGGCCCTACCGCTTCAGCTTTCCCGCGCCCGCCTCCCCGGGCGCCGCCACGCTGTCCTGGGCGGACGGGCATGGCATCGTCTCCGGGGAGGTGGTGCCCCATGCCTTTGCCGGATCCTCCTGGACCGTGTCCGTGAACCCGCAGGCGGTGCGGCCGGACATCGTGATCCACGAGCTGCTGGCGGAGAATCTGTCCGGACGGAAGGACGAGGATCAGGACCCCGAGGACTGGATCGAGCTCCGCAACCGCGGCAGCGCGCCGGCCAATCTGTCGGGCTGGGCGCTGGGAACCAGTGGCGACGCGTCGGAGGCCTGGGTGTTTCCGCCGGTGACCGTGCCGGCCGGGGGATATCTGAGGCTCTGGGCCTCGGCCAAGAACCGGCGCGAGGTGGCCGCAGGACGGGACCTGCACACGGATTTCAAGCTGAACGCCAACGGCGACACCCTCCGGCTGTTCGGACCCGAGCTGCCGCGGACCCTGGTGGACTCCATCGAGTACGGACGCCAGGGGGCCGACTACTCCTTCGGACGCCAGGGCAGCGACGACGACACCTGGCGCTACTTCGCCAGCCCGACACCGGGCGCGGCCAACGGGGTGAGCACGGTGACCAACGGGGTGGAGGAGGTGCATTTCAGCGTGGAGCGCGGGTACTACGACGCCCCCTTCCAGCTCACCCTGGCCTGCGCGACGCCGGGCGCGGTGATCCGGTACACCACCAATGGGAGCCCCCCGGTGGCCGGCGCGGGATTCGTGTACAGCGGTCCCATCGCCATTGCCGCCAACCGGGTGATCCGGGCGGCGGCCACCCTCGACCACCATCTGCCCTCCGGCATCCAGACCCACACCTACCTGTACAACCTCCCGGCCCGGCAGCGTTCACTGCCCGCTCTCTCCCTGGTGAGCGCCACCAACAACCTCTACGGGCGCACCGGCATCATGGAGTACAACCCGCGCAACACCCAGAATCACGGGCCCGCGTGGGAGCGTCCGGTCTCGGTGGAATACATCCGGCCTGCGGACAACTCGGGGTTCCACGTGGACGCCGGACTGCGGCTCCAGGGCGGCGGCTACATCCGCGGACTCTACAACTACCGCAGCGGGAGCCTGCCGGAGAGCAAGTACTCGTTCCGCCTCTACTTCCGCGGCGAATACGGCCAGGGCCGGCTGAACTATCCATTGTTCCCCGGCACGACGGTGGAGTCCTTTGACACCCTGGTGCTGCGCGCCGGCATGAACGACCACAGCAATCCCTACATCAAGGACGAGCTCTGCCGTCAGCTCTCCTCCGACCTCGGCATGCCCGCCAGCCACGGCACCTTCGTGCACCTGTTTCTGAATGGGACCTACCGCGGCTATTACAACCCGGTGGAGCGCATTGATGATGACTTCCTACAGACCTACCACGGCGGCGGGGAGGACTGGGACCTCATGGCCTCCATGAGCGAGCTGCGGGAGGGCGATCTGGTGTCGTGGAACCAGCTCATGCAACTGGCCCAGACCACGCCCGCCACCAACACCGCCAACTACCTCAAGTACCAGGCGCGGCTCGACCTGACCAACTTCGTGGACTACCTGCTCATGCCCATTTACGTGGATGCCGACGACTGGCCGCACAACAACTGGCGCGCCGCGCGCGAGCGGGTGCCGGGCGGTCTCTGGCGCTTCTACAACTGGGATGTCGAGTGGAGCTTCGGCGATCCCGCCGGCCATTCGGTCAGCTTCAACACCATCAACGGCCAGCTTTCCACCACCAGCCCGCCCTGGGGCGGCGCGGAGATCGCCCGGATCTTCAATGCGCTGAAGCGCCACCGCGAGTTCCAGCAGCTCTTCGCCGACCGGGTGCACCGCGCCTTCTTCAACGGCGGGGCGCTGACCGACGAGAACGTCCGGGCCCGTTATGAGGAGATCAAGGCGCGCATCCAGGTGTCGGTCACCATCCCCGGTTTCCGGAACACGCTGGTCGGAAACTGGATCAATGGACGCCGCCGCCACGTGCTCACCCATCTCGACCGCGCGGCGTTCCTCAAGTCGAGCAACGCGCCCGGATTCGGTCCCTTCGGCGGGGTGGGGCCGGCCGGATTCCCCCTGGTGCTCACCAACCTGAGCGGGACGATCTATTACACCACCGACGGCTCGGATCCGCGCGAGCCCTTCACCGATGCGGTGGCGTCCGCAGCCCGTCCATACACGGGTCCGGTGCTGCTCGACCGCCCTCTGCTGCTGCGCGCCCGCTCCCTCAGCGAGACCCACTGGAGCGCGCTGACCGAGGCCGCCTTCCAGGTCGGCGCCGCCGGCGTCCCGGTGCGCATCACCGAGCTGATGTATCACCCGCCGGGCGGCGACGCCTTCGAGTTCATCGAACTGACCAACACGGGCGCCACGCCGGTGGACCTCTCCGGATTTCAGTTTGAGGGGGTGAACTTCCGCTTTGCGACGCCGTTCCCCCTGCTCGCGCCCGGCGCCCGGCTGGTGCTGGCCAGCGATGCACAGCCCGCCAGCTTTGCCGCGCGGTATCCGGGCGTGGCGGTGGCCGGATACTTCGACGCCGCGCTGTCCAACAGCGGGGAGCGCATCGCCCTGCTCGACCGCGAGGGCCGGGTGGTGGATGCCGTGACCTACCGCGATGACGGGGCCTGGAGCCGGGCCGCGGATGGCGGCGGCGCCTCGTTGGAACTGGCCACGCTCACCGGGGATCCCGACGCTCCCGCCACCTGGCAGCCGAGCGCCGGGGCGGGCGGCACCCCGGGGTTAGCCAACAGCGCTCCGGTGCGTCCGGTGGTGGAGATCCACGAGATCGCGGCAGCGATGGACGGCGGGGACTGGATCGAGCTGCACAACCGGGGCGGATCCGCGGCGGCCCTGGGGAACTGGAGCCTGTCCGATGATCCCGACGAGCCCCGGCGGCATGTGTTTCCCGCAGGAACGACGCTCCCTGCCGGCGGATACCTGCGCGTCGCCGCCGATCCTGCGGCCCCGGCCTCGGGGCTCAACACGCGGTTCGGACTCGACGCCGGCGGGGAGACGCTGGTGCTGTTCGATGCGGAGACCCGGGTCGTGGACTCCATCGCCTTCGGTCCGCAGGCCCGGGGATTCACGCTGGGACGGCAGGGCGATGACGGCGCCTGGACGCTGTGCGACCCCACGCCCGGTGACCGGAACGAGGCCGCGGCCACGGCTCCGGCCTCGGCGATCGCCTTGAACGAGTTTCTCGCCGATTCCGAGGGCGGCGACGATTGGATCGAGCTGCACAACACCTCCGGGCTGCCCGCCGTGGTGAGCGGATGCTTCCTCTCCACCAGCAACGCCCAGTTCCAGGTGCGTGCCCCCGTGTTTGTCGCGCCTGGCGGATTCGTCGTCCTCGCGGCGGATGAGATTCCCGGCCCCGCGCACCTGCCCTTCAAGCTCCCCGCGGCCGGCAGTCGGATCGCGCTCGCGGATCCGGAGGGCCTTCCGGTCGCCGAGGTGATCTACGGTCCCCAGACGCCGCTGGTGACGCTGGGACGGCTTCCGGATGGCACCGGCGTCTGGACGCCGCTGCCGTTCAGCGCCACCCCGGGCGCCTCCAACGAGCTCGCCACCCCGGGCGCCACCCTGCGTTTCAGCGAACTGATGGCGCGCAATGCAACGTCCGCGATCGCCCCGGGCAGCCGCATCGCCGACTGGGTGGAGATCGAGAACGGCGACACCCATGCCGTGGATCTCAGCGGGGGTGAACTGCGAATCAACGGCCTCCCGGGTGCCGTGTTTCCGCCCGGATTCCTCCTGGAGCCGGGGGCGCGGACGCTGGTCTGGGCGACGCCCGACCGCCTGCCTCCGGGCGCCATGAACCTGGGTCTTGGCCTGCCGGACAACGGCGGAATCCTGGAACTGGTGGACGCCCGGGGACGTCTGCTGGACCAGCGGGTCTATGGATTCCAGCTCCCGGATCGTTCCGCGGGCCGCACGGAGACCGGATGGACGCTGCTGGAATCCGCGACCCCCGGCGCCGCCAATGCGGCTGCGACATCCCTGGCAGATCCGGCGCAGGTGCGTTTCAACGAATGGCTGGCGGTGAGTGCTGCCGACTCCGAATGGTTTGAACTGGTGAACCTCGACCCGCTGCCGGTGGACCTCGGGGGCTGCTTCCTTACCGACGATCCATCGCTGGGCGGCCTCGCCCGGTTTTCGATTGTGCCGCTGAGCTTCGTGCCGGGAGCCGGCTTTGTGCGGTACTTCGCCGACAACGAACCGGGCCTGGGTCCGGATCACGTGAATTTCCGGCTCGACCAGCTCGGGGAGACGGTGCGGCTGTCCCATCGGAACCGGACACTGGTGGACGCCGTCCATTTCGCCGTGCAGTCCACCAACATCTCCGAGGGACGCCTCCCGGATGGTTCACCGCGCATCCTCCGCCTGCCGAACCGGAGTCCGCTGGCGCCGAATGCGCCCAGCTTCGATTTCGACGGCGATGGCTTGCCCGATGTCTGGGAGTATCACGCGCTGCTGAATCCGGATGACGGGAGCGATGCCACCCTGGATGCCGATGGCGACGGGTTCGACAACCGCTCCGAATACGCCGCCGGGACCAATCCGCAGGATGCGGCCAGCGCGCTGCGACTCACCGTGGCTCCCGCGGCGGACGGCTCCGTGGACCTGCGATTCACCGCCGTCGCCGGACGCGCCTACCGGATCGCCGCCCGGGACGAGATTGGCGGGGACACCGGCTGGGCGGCGCTGATGGATCTCCCGGTGGAGGCCTCCGACCGGGAGATCCGGCACCGGGCGCCCGCACCGACCGATCCATCCATCGGCCGGTTTTACCGGGTCCAGCTCCGCTAGCAAGGGTGCCCGGATTCCGGGCACCCTTGCAGGGGCGGACGCTCCATGGCTTCCCGCTACTCGAACCGCGCCGTCCAGCGCATGGACGTGGCGTGCGGGCCATCGCTGGGGGTGCAACTGATGGAAATGGTGTCGCCCTCGGCAACCTCCACCCGGTTCTCAAGATCCATTCCGACCAGCCCGGCCGGATCCTTCCCCCCCACTCCGATGGTGCACGTCACCGACGTATCCCCACCGTTCCTGCGCACGATGAACGTGTAGGAACCCTTTTCCCTGTTGAAGGCCGATCCGCTCAACCGCACGTAGAAGTGCGAGAGGACCCCCGAAGCCGGCATGGATTGCAGCACCGGGGATTCATTGAGATCCACCCCGGTGTCAAACATGGGGATATAGCTGATCTTCCCGGTGGACAGTTTGTCTGCCAGCGAGGTGCCTCCGCCGATCAGGCTTGAGCTCGAAGGCCCCGCGGGGCCCTGTGGGCCCACCGGCCCCTGAAGACCTTGTGGTCCCACACTTCCCGGAGGACCCGTGGGTCCGATCAACCCCTGTGGCCCTGTCAATCCCTGGAGCCCGGCCGGGCCCTGCGCCCCTGTGGCTCCGATATCACCTTTCGCACCGGCCGGGCCTTGCGGACCGGTCGCGCCTGTTTCACCCGTCGCGCCCGTGGCCCCTGGATCGCCCTTCGGACCCGCAGGACCCTGCGGTCCGGTGGCGCCGTCCTGGCCATTGGCTCCAGCGGGGCCCTGAGCACCGGTGGCACCGGTGTCGCCCTTCGGTCCGGCAGGTCCCTGGGGACCTGTGGCTCCATCCTGACCGTTGGCACCGGCGGGGCCCTGCGGCCCGGTCGCTCCGGTCTCGCCGTTGGCGCCCGTGGCGCCTTGATCGCCTTTCGGACCAACGGCACCGGCGTCGCCCTTCGGACCCGCAGGACCCTGCGGTCCCGTGGCGCCGTCCTGGCCATTGGCTCCAGCCGGGCCCTGAGCACCGGTGGCACCAGTGTCCCCCTTTGGTCCGGCAGGTCCTTGGGGACCTGTGGCTCCATCCTGACCGTTGGCGCCGGCGGGGCCCTGCGGCCCGGTCGCTCCGGTCTCGCCTTTGGCGCCCGTCGCGCCCTGATCGCCTTTCGGACCGACGGCCCCGGCGTCGCCCTTCGGACCCGCAGGACCCTGCGGTCCGGTGGCGCCGTCCTGGCCATTGGCTCCAGCCGGGCCCTGAGCACCGGTGGCACCGGTGTCCCCCTTCGGTCCGGCAGGTCCTTGTGGACCTGTGGCTCCATCCAGACCGTTGGCGCCGGCGGGGCCCTGCGGACCGGTCGCTCCGGTCTCGCCGTTGGCGCCCGTCGCGCCCTGATCGCCTTTCGGACCGACGGCCCCTTGATCGCCCTTCGGACCCGCAGGCCCTTGCGGTCCCGTGGCGCCGTCCTGGCCATTGGCTCCAGCGGGGCCCTGAGCACCGGTGGCACCGGTGTCGCCCTTCGGTCCGGCAGGTCCCTGGGGACCCGTCGCTCCATCCTGACCGTTGGCACCG
>JAFLEG010000139.1:3146-8673 GCA_017302195.1 Verrucomicrobiota bacterium | reverse complement strand
GGTGGTCGGCCACGGTCGGGCCGGTGTTTTCCGACGAGTTTGAACCCGGTCCCAGGAGCACGCCGGTCGTGGATGGTGACCGGCTGTATGTGCAGACCGCGCTCGGCGAGTTCCGCTGCCTGGCCATGGCCAACGGTGCGATCCGGTGGCGGTTCCATTTCGGCGACTACGGCATGCGCTGGGTGACGGACCGGGCATCCAATGTCGGCGCCGCGAGCCGACGGGGGAACACCGGATCCCCGGTGGTGGACGGCGACCGGATCCTGGTGCAGGTGGGCAGCACCAACGGCGCCTGCCTCGTGGCCTTCGACAAGCACACCGGACGCGAACTCTGGAAATCGCAGAACGACCTGGCCTCGTTCTCCTCCCCGATGATCGGAACCCTGGCGGGGCGCCGCCAGTGCGTGGCGGTGACGTGCGAGGGGTTGATGGCGCTCGATCCCGCCGACGGCGCGCTTCTGTGGCGGATTCCATTCAAGACCGGCGCCAACCGCAACGTGCTGACTCCGGTGCTGCGCGACGACACCGTGTATTATGCCAGCCACACCACCGGACTCCGGGCCACGCGGGTCCGGTCCGGAGCCCCGGGACCGGCCGCGGAGGACCTCTGGCTGAACCGGGACCTCCGAATCAATCTCTCCTCACCCGTGGCGGTGGAAGGTCACCTGTACGGCCTCGGACCTGCCAGGAACTTTGTCTGCGTGGATCGCGCCACCGGTGCCGTGGCGTGGTCGCAGCCCGGATTTGGCGACGCCGCCTCCACCGTGGCCACCGCGGATGGACAGTTGCTGGTCCTGACCGACCTCGGGGAACTCCTGCTGCTCAAGGCCTCGCCGGAGGGCTATCAGGAGATGGGGCGCCGCCAGGTCTGCGGCAAGACCTTCAGCCATCCCGCCTACGCCGACGGCGTGCTCTATGTGCGCGATCCCCGCGAGCTGATCGCCTGGCGACTGTAGCCACCGCTGGCATGACTTGCAGAATGGCCCCCGCCCTGAGCGGGCATTTCAACGGCACATTTCAACGTCGGGTTGACTCATCCCGACGCCCACCGGAGGCTTCGCCCGAGTGGAGCGACCCATGCCGTTGCCGAGAGAGCGTCCGGTGAAGAATTCCGGGCGCCGCAGGAGCGCCGCCGCACTCGCGGTGCTGGCGCTCGCCACCTCGGGATGCGATCCCGTGGTCAACTTCTACGGATCCTTTTTCCCGGCCTGGGTCCTGGCACTGGCCCTGGGGATCCTGGGAACCGTCCTGCTGCGATGGCTGCTCGCCCGCGCCCGCCTTGAGGCGCATCTGGGTCCGCTCGTGTTGATCTATCCGGCGCTGGCCCTGCTGCTTACGTGCGCTGCCTGGCTGACCCTCTTTGCCCCCTGAGTCATGGCCGAACCCAAACCACATGCCGGACTGCGGCTCCTGGGGCGTCTCCTCGGGCTGGCAATCCTTGCGGGCGCCGTCCTGATGGGATGGCGCGTCACGCGCGTGGGCTTCGAGTACCCGCGGACCGATGATGCCGAGGTGCGGGCCAACCTGATCGGCATCGCGCCCCACGTCAGCGGACCCCTGGTGGAGCTCCATGTGGTGGACAACCAGGAGGTGCGCCAGGGCGACCTGCTCTTTGTCATTGACCCGCGCCCCTACCAGGCGGCGCTGGATGCCGCGCACGCAGACCTGCTGCTGGCCCGAAGCGAGCTGCAGGCGATGTCCAATGCCGTGGCATCGGCCGTCGCCGAAGTCCAGGTGCGCCAACTGCAGCTCGAGCAGGCCACCGACGTGGTGCGCCGGTACGAGCCGCTGCTGAAGACCGAGGCCATTGAGGCCCTGTCCGTGGACACCGCGCGCACGGCCCAGCGCACCGCGGCGGCGCAGTTGGAGGAGTCGCGGCAGTCGCTGATGCGCCAGCAAAACCTCCTGGGACAGTTCGGCACCCTCAATGCCCGCATCGCCGCCGCCGCCTCCGCAGTGACGGCCGCCCAGTTGAATGTGGACTACTGCCGGGTCACGGCGCCCTTCGACGGCCGGGTGGCCAACATGAACATTGCCGTCGGGCGCTACGCCGAGGAGGGGCAGCCGCTGTTCGGACTGGTGGACATCCGCCACTGGTTTGTGGTGGCCAACTATCGGGAGACCTATCTGGACAGCATCGCGGTGGGCGCTCCGGTGGACGTCTTTCTGATGGCCTATCCCGGACGCCGCTTCCGGGGAACCGTCCAGGGGGTGGGATGGGCCGTGCAGACCGAGGATCAGCCGCTGGCCGGTCTGGTGGCGGAGGCGCGTCCGGACCTCAACTGGGTCCGGCTCGCCCAGCGCCTTCCCGTGCGCATCGCCCTGGAGTCCCCCCTGCCCGACGCGCCCTTCCGCATGGGCATGACCGCCGTCACGACCATCCGTCCCGCCGCGGTCCGCTGAGGCCCGCGCGGCGCGGAAGTTTCCGATTCCCTGCCAACAGGTTGGTAGGGCTCGGGCTCCTGCACGACCCTAACGTTTCCCGATGCGCTCGTGGAGTCGCCCCGGGAATCGGGGGGAAGCCTTGCGCGCCGCCATCTCCCGCGATCCCCGTCATTCGTCCACGAGCATTGCCGATTCAGATGGGGTCGAGGTGGAACGCGACCCCACCCACTTCATCACTCAACGCTCCTCGTTCTCACTTCCCCTTCCGGTACTCCGCCTCGGCCTTGGGCAGCAGTTTCTGCAGCTCCGCGATCCGTGCGGCGTCGGTGGGATGCGTGCTGAGGAACCAGGCGGTGTTCGCACCGCCGCGGGACTGGTTGTACTCGGCAAACCGCTGCCAGAAGGCGACCGCCGCCGCCGGGTCGTAGCCCGCCCGCGCCATGTACAGCAGCCCGATCTCGTCCGCCTCGGCTTCGTGGGCGCGGCTGTGGGGAAGCGCCACGCCCAACTGCGCGCCCACGCCGTAGGCCTGGGTGGCCAGGGGCGCCCAGTTGCCGTACTTCGTCGAGCCCAGGAGCGCCCCGCCCACCTGTCCCACCGTGCTCAAGGCCTGGGCCTGGGTCATCCGCTCTCCGCCGTGGCGCGCCACGGCATGCGCTACCTCGTGGCCCATCACGGCCGCCAGGCCGGCGTCATCCTTGCAGATCGGCAGGATGCCCGTGTAGATGCCCACCTTGCCGCCGGGCAGGCAGAAGGCGTTGGCCTCGGGACTCTCAAACACCACGAACTCCCACTGGGCGCCGGGAAGGTCCGCGACCGCCGCGATCCGCTTGCCCACCCGCTGGACCATGGCATTCGCCGCCGCGTCCTTCGATGCCGGCACCTCCTGCTTCATCTTGGAAAACTCGGTCAGGCCGAGCTGCATTTCCTCCTGGGAGGAGTAGAGGTTCATCTGCTTCCGGCCGGTCTCCGGCACGGTGGAGCATCCGACGCCCAGAGACATCGCCGCCACCAGCAGGGCGGACAGCCGAACGATGAGAGAGCCGTTCATAAAGCCAGGGCCTACTTGAGAAATGCTGCGGCGCCGGACGCCGTCGCGCCGTCGTGCACCAGCGCCATCAGCGCCCGGGTCATGCCGGCCGGATTGGCGTGCTGGATGATGTTGCGTCCATACACGATCCCCGCGGCGCCCTGCTGCATCAGCGCCTCGGTGCGGGCCAGGATCTCCTCATCGGACGCCTTGCCGCCGCCGCGGACCAGCACCGGGATCCGACCGGCGATTTCGACGACCCGGCGGTACACGCTCACATCATCCGTCGGATCCGCCTTGATGATGTCCGCCCCCAGCTCGCAGGCCTGCCGGACCAGCGGCAGGATCTTGTCCAGATCCCCATCCACCATGTAGCCGCCCGCCTTGCTGTTGGGCTGAAACACCAGCGGCTCGATCATCAGCGGCATCGCATACCGGTCGCACTCCGGCTTGATCCGCAGAATGTTCTGGATGCATTGGTCGGTCACTTCCGGCTGCCCGGGAATGCGAAACAGGTTCACCACCACGCAGGTGGCATCGAGCCGCAGCGCCTGCTCCACCGGCGCCTCGATCATGCGGCTGAAGAGGGTGCGCGGCAGTTCGGTGCCGTACACATTGGCCACATCGGTCCGCAGCACCAGCGCCGGCTTCTGGCGTCCGGGAATGGACTGCAGGTAGTGGGCCTGACCCACGGTCAACTGGACGGCATCCGGCGCGGCGGCCACCACGGTGCGGACGGCGGACTCCAGGTTCTCGATGCCCTGGAGGAACCCCCGCTCGTTGAAGAATCCGTGGTCAATGGCGACGTCAAAGCAGCGTCCGGAGCGCTCGTGAAACAACCGGTTCAGACGATAGGACTTCATCGGGGCGCCAATTCCGGGCTGCCTCAAGGCCGTTGCCAATAGAAATATGAGCGCCGGGCATGCACGGGGTGCGTCTCCCATCCTGGGGGGAAGGATGAACGATGAGCGTTGAGTGATGAAGTGAAGGCAGTGAGAGAAGTGGTCACAAGGCCCTGACTTCCTGGGCTGAACACAGAAAACTTGAAACTGAAAACCTCCCACGCGGATGTGCGCCTGTGGAGGCGTCACCACATTCATCCGCCCGAGACCCGCAATTCAGAAACCGCCGCCAGGCCATGGAGTGCGGCGGCGGCTTGCCCTGCCGAAGCCGGACGAAGGCAGGCTTGCCCCGTCGAAGCCCGACGAAGGCAGGCTTGCCCCGTCGAAGCCCGACGAAGGCAGGCTTGCCCTGCCGAAGCGGGGCGAAGTCAGGCTTGCCCTGCCGAAGCGGGGCGAAGGCAGGAGCGCAGCGGAGACGCCGCTTTGCCATGGCGGGCAGGACGCGGACCGGGCGTTCGTTCTCCCACCCGCGTGTCCGTCGCGTCCGACGCCAAAGCGGTGGCAAGCCACCGCAGCCCCAAGACGCGCCTCTCCTGTCTTGATGAAAACTCGCCCACCGGTTCGGGTCTCAAGGCGGCGACAAGCGACGAAGCCGGAAGTACCGCCGGTCCCCAGGCGCGGCGAGATCGGCGTGCTGCATTCCAGGACGGACCCGATCCCCGCCGGCGTGGATCACCGGATGCCACGGCCCCTGCATCGAGGAGGATTCCTCCAGTTCCATTCGGTGCGGCCCGAAGTTCAGCCAGCGCAATTGAACCACACCCGAGACCTCGCGGACCGCGGACAGCTCCGGCAGCGGACGATCCACCGGCGATCCCAGAAATGCCGCCAGGCGCCGCTCAGGCGGCGTGTCGTCCCGTTCGGTGGGCGGAATGCCCCGCAGGAACTCCCACCCATCGGGCAGCCCGTCGCCGTCGGTATCGGGTCGTTCCGGATGCGTGCCCAACGCCTCCTCGGCCTCCCGGCCCAGGCCATCGCCGTCCGCATCCTCGCCCGCCCCGGCCGTCCGACTGAATTCCAGGGCATCAAAGGCCCGCCCCTCCCAGTCCACCGCCACCAGGCGCAGCCGGTCGCCGCGAAGCCGGACAGAAACATGATGCCACCGGGGCTCGAAGAACGCGCTGCCCGGGTCCAGCTCCGTCATGCCGTACAGGATGATGCCGCCGCCGCCGGACACAATGAGGTGGGTCGGGCCTACCGGATGGAAGCG
>JAFLEG010000139.1:0-3136 GCA_017302195.1 Verrucomicrobiota bacterium | reverse complement strand
GTTGTGGTCATGTCCGGAGAAGATCATCTGGACGCCGTGCCGCCGGGCGACGGGCAGGAGCCGGTCGGCGACCTCCATGCGGTCCAGAATGCCGTTCCGGTTGTAGTCGTCGAACCGGTGTCCGCCCGAGGTGTTCACCGGATGATGCAGCGTCAGGAACTTCCACGGCTTGTCCGAGCGGGCGAGGTCCTGCTCCAGCCACCGCAACTGGGGACACTCCGGGCGCATGGCGTACTGGCTCGAATACGGCCAGTAGAGCACCGCAAAGTGAGCGTCACCGGCATCAAACGAGTAATAGAACTCCGGCAATGTGCCCTCGGCACGGTGGTCCTCCAGCGAGGTGCTGTTGGTGGGCGGGCGCAGCGCCGCCAGGTACGCCGCGGTGCCGCCGTACAGGTCGTGATTGCCCCAGGCGAAGTAGAACGGGGTCGTGCTCAGGATCGGACGATACACGCTCAGCAGCCGGGTGTCGGTGCGACCGGCGGAGAAGTCCGGATACACGATGTCCCCCAGGTGCAGGACCAGGTCCGGCGCGGACTCCGCCATGCGACGGGCGACCCCGAACTGGCCCGCGGTGCCCGCCCCGGAGTCGCCCAGCACCGCAAAATCAAGATCCCCCGATGCCGGCAGGGTGCGAAAGGTGGCGGTGGGCGACACCACGGCCGCATCGCCGGAGCCGGACCGGACCCGATACCGGTAGCGGGTGCCGGGCTTCAGTCCGCGCAGGACGGCTTCCGACGCCGTCGAGGGCCCGGCGACCGGGGCCGCCACCTCCGTGAGCGCCGGCCCCTCCCCATATTCCACCACGCCCGGCATCGCCTCCGGAGTGCTCCACAGGACCGTCGCCTGGTCCTGGAGCACCCGTTGCAGGTACGGACCGCGGCTGAAGTTGGCGAGCAACTCGGGCACCAGCACCACGTCATACCATCCGACCGCGTAGGGATGGCACTGGATGGCCAGAATGTTGGTCCCGGATTGGAGCCGGAGCCGGGGATCGGAAATCAGGAACTCCTCGGCAGCACCCGCACGGCGATAGGAGGCCGGTGTGTCCAGCGGCAGCGGGGTTCCGGGGACCCCCGGCAGGTTCCGGCGCAGCACCTCCACTCCGTTGAGCCAGGCGACAAATCCCCCCTGCCAGTCGCAGCGGAAGGTCAGCGACCGCACCGAGGCGGGATCCTCGATCACAAACGTCCTGCGGAACTGCAGCGCACCCGGTCCCCGCAGCATGCCCTGGAACAGCGTGTTCTCCCCCCACGTGCTCAGGCCGAATCCCGAATCACCCATCCGCCAGGCCGCATCGTCGAAGTCGGTCTGCCGCCACGCTTCGCCGGCGGCTTCCGATGCCGCCTGAAACCGCCACGGATCGCCGACACCGATCAGCGCCACCGCATCGCTGTGAGCAGGGCACGCGACCAGGCAGAGTCCGAGCAGGAGAACGATCCGGGGACAAACCACGGGCCAACCCTATCCGCGAACATCCGGGGATCAACCGTCCGCTCGCGTCTCCGCCTTCCCGCGCGCAGCACTTCGTTCGTCGTCCCGCTTCCTCGTGCCCTTCGTGTCCTTCGTGTGAGACTCGCTTACCTCCAACGCCCAAGCCGTCACCACCACACCACCGGGAACCCGGCAAGACACCGAAACCACCACTGACCGCTGACCTTTCCGCCTTCCCCAGTTGCATTCCCCGCCAGATCCGCCTGAATCAGCGGCCACAACAAACCACTACAGCTTTTCCCACCATGCAACTTGGAATGATCGGACTCGGACGGATGGGCGCCAACATGGTCCGGCGCCTGATGCGCGGCGGACACCGGTGCACGGTGTTCGACATGTCGCCCGGCGCCGTCAGTGAACTGGCCTCCGAAGGCGCCACCGGTGCCAGCTCCCTGGCGGATTTTGTGGCGCGGCTCGAAACGCCGCGGGCCATCTGGCTGATGGTGCCCGCGGGCGTGGTGGACGGCTCCATCGCCAGCCTGCTGCCGCTGCTCTCGCCCGGCGACGTGCTCCTTGACGGCGGCAATTCCTACTACGTGGACGACATCCGGCGGGCCCACGAGCTGAAGGCCAGGGGCATTCATTATGTGGATGTCGGCACCAGCGGCGGCGTGTGGGGCCTCGAACGCGGCTACTGCATGATGATTGGCGGGGAGACCGAGGTGGTGACGCGTCTGGACCCCATTTTCGCCACCCTGGCGCCGGGACGCGGCGACGTGCCGCGCACGCCCGGCCGGGAATCGCTCGGGGGAACCTCCGAACTGGGCTACCTCCACTGCGGGGCCAACGGCGCGGGCCACTTCGTGAAGATGGTCCACAACGGCATCGAGTACGGCATCATGGCCGCCTATGCCGAGGGCCTGGGCGTGCTCAAAGCCGCCAATGTCGGCCGGCGCCAGCATGCCACCGATGCCGAGACCACGCCGCTGCGCGATCCCGAGCACTACCAGTACGATCTCAATCTGGCCGACGTGGCCGAGGTCTGGCGCCGCGGCAGCGTCATTTCCTCGTGGCTGCTCGACCTGACCGCCACCGCGCTTGCCAAGGATCCGCAACTGGCCCAGTTCGCAGGCCGCGTGTCCGACTCCGGCGAGGGACGCTGGACCATCAAGGCGGCCATTGACGAGGGCGTCCCGGTGCCGGTGCTCACCACCGCGCTGTACGAGCGCTTCGCCTCGCGGGGCGAGGCCGACTATCAGGACAAGCTGCTGTCCGCGATGCGCCTCGGGTTCGGCGGACACCTGGAGAAGAAGGCGGGCTGACCGCGGACGGCTGGCCTCGGGGCGTCCCGGGAAAATCCCCGACAAAGTCTGAACGCCTCCGCGGCAACGGCGTCGAAACCGCCGAACATTTCGCCGCATGACACGCGCTCAAATCACCATCGCCTGGCAGCGCGGGCTGCATCTGCGCCGCGCCGCCGAACTCGTCCATCTCGCCCAGCGGTTCAGCAGCCGGATCTCCGTGCAGGTCGGGTCGCGCATGGCCGACGCCAAAAGTGTCCTGAGCCTGATGCTGCTCAGCGCCGGCCTCGGCACCGCGCTCACCATCGAGGTCATGGGTGCCGACGAGGCGGAAGCCCTGCGCGCCGTGCAGCAGTTCTTCCGCGATCTCCATCTCGGCGAGTCCTGAGCCCGGCGGCGGC
>JAFLEG010000138.1 GCA_017302195.1 Verrucomicrobiota bacterium | reverse complement strand
GGGACGTCCGGCCTGGGGGTCCACCCGGTTCCGTTCCGGACGCCCCGGCTCCGGTCCCAGCGGATCGTGGCGCGTCCAGGCGTCCGAGGGGGGCGTCCCCTCCACCACCGCCAGATAGCGCTTCTCGATGGCGCGGCCGGCAAACAGGCGGGAGTAGGCAGCGACCGCGCCCTCATTCTTGACCGCCATCAGCAGCCCGCTGGTTTCCGCATCCAGGCGGTGCACGAAGCGCAGGGAGCGCAGGTTGCGGGACTGGGCCCACCACTCCCCCACGTGGATGCCGGCGGCGAGGGTGCGGACCAGGTTGCGTGCGGTCTGCTCCCAATCCTCGGGAGCCACCAGCCATCCGGCCGGCTTGTCGAGGATCAGCACCGAGCGGTCCTCAAACACCACCTCCACCATGGTGCCGTCGGGAAGCTCGATTGCGCGGGGCTTGGCCACGCCCGGAGGAAACCACGCTCCGGGCCCCCGAGACAACGACGGCGAGCGGCAACCGCGTGCATTCACCAGTTGTCGGTGGCGTTTCCGGCATGCGGGCTTCCAGCAGGGAAAGGCTCACACAGAGGCCACGGAGGGCACAGAGGGAAGACCGTTGTTGTGGGGACTCGGGCACCTCGTCCCTCCCGTCATCGAGGACCGCGGTGGCGGCGAATCGGATCGGGTCCACGCAGCAACTCCACCCTGCCAGGAGAAGAATCTCCTCTGTGGCCTCTGCGCCCTCTGTGTGAGGCCTCCCCAGTTCTCCCTCAGGCCCACGCTGCCGACCACTTCGGGAGGCATCGGCGGCAACCGGGACGGTCCAATTTTTTCCCGGCCGATTTGTTTCAATGCTTTCCGGCATTTGTGAGTTATTCTGTCCGCGTGCAGATTCAAAGCTTCCGGGTATTTTGCGACCTGGCGGAGACCGAGAGCTTCACCAAGGCCGCGCAGATCAACGGCATCACGCAGAGCGCGGTGAGCCAGCAGGTGAGTTCGCTGGAGCGGCAGTTGAAGTGCCTGCTGATCGAGCGGAGCAAGAAGCGCTTCCGGCTCACCCACGAGGGCCGCCTGCTCTACGAGGGCGGCAAGCAGATCATCCAGACCTACGACGGCCTGCTGAACAAGCTGCAGGAGGCTCACGACGTGGTGGCCGGCTCCATCCGGGTCGCCACCATCTACAGCATCGGCCTCCACAACCTGCCCCCGTACGTGAAGCGCTTCCTCAAGAACTTCCTGACGGTGACCGTCCACATCGAATACCAGCGCGCCAACCAGGTGTACGAAGACGTGCTCGGCAACGTCGTGGACCTGGGCCTGGTCGCCTATCCCAACAAGGATCCGCGGCTGGAGATCATCCCGTTCCGCGAGGAGTCCATGGCGCTCATCTGTCACCCGGGGCATCCCTTCGCCAAACTGAAGTCCATCCAGGTGGCCCAGCTCCAGGGACAGCGCTTTATCGGATTCGAGCATGACATCCCCACCCGCCGCGCGATGGACCGCATCCTGAGGGAGCAGGAGATCGAGGTGAAGATGGTGATGGAGTTCGACAACATCGAGACGGTGAAGCGTGCCGTGGAAATCGAGGCGGGGGTGGCGGTGGTGCCGGTCGGCACCGTGGCGCAGGAGGTGGCGAAGCAGACCCTGGTGGCCGTGCCGTTCTCCAAGGCGATTCCCGAGCGCCCGCTCGCGGTCATCTACCGCCGCAGCAAGGTGCTGTCGCCGGCGATGAAGCGGTTCATCGAGATGCTGAAGGAGCCCGCCTGACGCCGGCCCGCGCCCCATGGCCACCCCGCCCCTGATCGCCGCGGGACCGCCGGTCGCCACGGCGCTCCTGACCGTCAGCCTGGTGGCCGCGGTCGGTATCTCGCTGGGATCGGTCCGCATCGCCGGAATCCGCCTGGGCTCGGCGGGAGTGCTGTTCGTGGGCCTGCTGGCGGGACACCTCGGGTTCCAGGTGGATCCCACCCTGCGGCAGTTCCTCCAGGAATTTGGCCTGGTCCTGTTCGTGTACACCATCGGACTGCAGATGGGCCCGGGCTTCTTCACCTCCCTGCGTCGGCAGGGGCTTTCGTTGAACGGCCTGGCGCTGGGCGTGGTGGTGCTCGGCATCCTGCTGACCCTGGGGCTCGCCCGCGCCTTCGGACTCGACCTCGCCGCCGCCGCAGGCCTCTTCGCCGGAGCCACCACCAACACCCCGGCGCTGGGTGCCGCGCAGGATTCGCTGCGCGCCACCGGAGCCGCATCGGACATCCTCGCGCAGTGCGGCGTGGGGTACGCCATCGCCTACCCCGGCGGCATCGCGGGAATCATCGGATCCCTCCTGCTGCTGCGCGCGGTGTTTCGGGTGGACCCGGAACACGAGGCCCGGGAGCTCGTCCACGGCGCCGGGACGGCGGCGGTGCGGATCGAGCGTCGGAATCTGGAGGTGACCAACGGCAACCTGGACGGCCTGGCCATCCGGGATCTGCCGGGCATGGAGGCCCTGGGCATCGTCGTCTCACGGGTGCTCGCCCGGGAGGGCGAGGCCGCGGTTCCGGCGACCGGCGACACCCTTCTCCACATCGGGGACACCCTGCTGGCCGTGGGGGCGCCGGACGCGCTCCAGCGGTTCCAGTTGATCGTCGGGAAGCCGAGCTCGCGCGACCTGATGGCCTCCCCGGGCAACGCCACCTACCAGCGGGTGGTGGTCACCCAGAAGTCGGTCCTGGGCCGGACGCTCCGGGATCTCGATCTGGAACACCGGTTCGGGGTGACCGTGACCCGGGTCACGCGGGCGGATCTGGAACTCACCGCCGCCCCGGGACTGGTGCTCCAGTTCGGCGACGGGGTTCAGATCGTGGGGACCCGGGAACATCTGGATGCCGCCGCCCGGCACCTCGGCAATTCCCTCGAGGCCCTCAACCAGACCAACTTCGTCCCGATCTTCCTGGGCATCGCGGCGGGCATCGTTGCCGGACTCTTTCCCATCGCCATCCCCGGCCTCCCGGTCTCCGTCAGGCTCGGACTGGCCGGAGGCCCGCTGCTGCTGGCCCTGGTGCTGAGCCGCATCGGGCGCATCGGACGCCTGATCTGGTACATGCCCGCCAACGCCAACCTCGCCTTCCGCGAATTGGGGATCGTGTTCTTCCTGGCCTGTGTCGGATTGAAATCCGGCGAGTCCTTTGTGCAGACGCTGTGGAGTCCGGCCGGCATCCGGTGGGCCGCCATCGGACTGGTGGTCACCACGGTGCCCATCCTCCTGGTGGGCGTGTTGAGCCGCCGCGGCTTCCGCCACAACTTCGCCACCACCTGCGGACTGATCGCGGGCAGCATGACCGATCCCCCGGCCCTGGCCTTCGCGAACCAGATCACGCGCTCGGACGCCCCTTCGGTCGCGTATGCCACCGTCTATCCCATGACCATGATCCTCCGGATCATCGCCGCCCAGGTCATGGCGCTGATGGCCGGCCACTGAACGCGGGGGTCGTTGCCAAGCCCCCCATTCTCCTCCGTGACCTTGGGGCCCTTCAGGTGAGGCCACTCCGGTGATTCCGACCCGGATGGGCTCGCCGACACCCGCGGTACCGAAAAGAACGGGCTTGGACCCCGGTCAGACCGCAGGCCACCCTTGCGGCCATGTCCGGCGTCCGCCGCAAGCTCGGCATCCTCATCTCCGCCCGGCCGGATTCCGGGTCGTTCCGCCATGGCATCCGGTTTGCCGGAGCGGCGCTCCAGGCCGGATGTGATGTGTACCTGTACTGCATTGACGATGCCGTGCCGGGGGTGGCGCAGCCGGAAGTGCAGGCGCTCAAGGACGGGGGCCTGAAGCTGTACGCCTGCGCCTATGGAGCCCATCGGCGCGGGGTGACGGTGGATGACCGGGCCGCCTTTGCAGGATTGACCGTGGTCAGCGACCTGGTCGCCGGCACCGACCGCTTCGTCACCTTCAACTGATCATGTCCGATACCGCGCCCCCCATCGTCCTGGTGATCGTGACCTCCGATCCGCGCACCAGCCCCCGCCCCGCCGAGGCGGTGCGCATCGCCGCGGGCGTCGCCGCCTGGAAGAAGGCCATCGTCCGGCTGCACTTCCAGGGCCCGGCGGTCCTCTGCCTCTCCGAGTTCCCCGATGAGCTCATGGATGAGGACAACTTCACCCGGTATCTACCTCTCCTGGGCGACACGGGCCACCCGGTCACCGTGGAAAGCGGATCTGTGCATCTCACCGAGTTGGGCGAAGCTCCGGTGCCCTTCGAGGAAGCGGATGCCTCCGCGCTCTCCACTCTCGTCGCGCAGGCCACCTCGGTAATGCGATTCTGAACATGACGCGCCAACTGCACCTCCTCACCGCGCCACCAGATCCCTGGCTGCAAGCCCTCCTGGAATCGTTGCGGATGCGTCCGGACCTCGCGGTGGACGTGGTGGACCTGAGCGCCGGCGAGCCGGACTATGCCCGGCTGGTGGACGCCGTGTTCGCCGCGGACTCCATCGCCACCTGGTGAGCCGTCCGCGGCACGCTTGCCGCGACCGCAGGCCCCCGGCATGATTCCGGGCTGTGACTCTTCGCCAGTTTTTCGCCAGCGCGCTGGTGGCCGGCCTGTTCGCCGCCACCGGGTGCACCTCCCGCTTGGTCAATCTCACCCCGCGCAATGCCGTCGGCACCGCCAGCGGGGTGCATCACTTCGAAGTCGAGTGGGACTCCTCCCTGCGCGGCGCCAACAATCCCGACGTCCAGGCCTACGTCATGATCGGCGAGGAGTTGCTGCCGCTCCAGCGGATCCCCAACACCGCCGACCGCTGGGAGGGCGATGTGCCGATTCCGACGGACAAGCCGGTGATCTCCTACCGCTACAAGTTCGACTACACCCGGCCCGGCTTCGGTGCCCGTGTCGTCGAGAGCGAACTGTCGCCCCCCTACTTTCTCGACCTGAGGACCGCGCCGCCCGTGCAGCTCCGCAACTCCCAATAGACGCCCTGCGGGACAGGGCTCACTCCAGCCCCAGGGCGCTGCGACATCGTCCCGCCTGGCCCGAGGCCCCCAGCAGACGAATTCGCTCTGCCACCCGGGGCAGATACCGGGACGCCACATGGGCCTGCACCCCCTGATCCATGGCGGCCGTTTTCCACTGGGGATGCCCGGGGGTGAGTGCCGCCTGCTGTTCCAGGTAGTACTCCTGCGCCGCTTGGGAACGGATGCGAAGCGATTCACTCGACCAGTTGACCTTCACCACGCCCGAGGATACCGCCGCCTTCAAGGCCTCAGGCTCGAGCCCTGAGGATCCGTGAAGCGCAATGCCGACCGGTCTCCCCAACACCCGACTGGCCGTCTGCTGGTGCGACCGCACCGCCTCGGAAGAGAACCCGCCCTGCTCGCCTAGCCCGTGGCGCGTCCCCACTCCGGGCGCCCAGAGATGAATCGTCCCGGGCGTCCGCTCCTCCACGCCACCCAGCAGACGCTCCGCCACCGCCAGGTCGGTCACTCCATCATCCACGCCCGCCTCCATCTCGAGGGTGACCGGACGCCCACAGTCACGAGCAACACACCCCAACCGGACCAGCGCCTCGATGTTTTCCGTCTCCGTAAACGCCGACGAATCCACCGAAAGGGTGGACGGCGACATCACGGCCCCTGGGATTCCGGTGGCGAGGCCGCGCAGCGAGGCCTCCAGCAACGGCAACGTCTGGGGTCCACGGATGTGGTCCGTGTGAAACAGCACCGGCACCCGGCCATACCGTTCCGACGCGGCCAGGAGGGCGATTTGGACCAGATACCGCGCCATGCCCAGCAGCGGATCTCCGGCGCCGAAGCTGTGTCCGGTCAGTTGCCACAGGCTCGCCTCAATCATCACCGGGGCATCCTCAGCCCGGGCCGCCTCCAGGACATCGGTGATGGCCGCCGGGGAATCGGCGTTGACCGCCAGGAGGGCGAAGCCGCCATCCAGTGCGGCGCGGAACACCGCGCGGGATTGCAGGGCATCCAGCAACATAACACCTGTCAGCCGACCGCAATCTTCACATGCTTGGGCCGGAGGTACTCAAAGACCGCCCGACGGCTCAACTCAAGTCCGTAGCCGCTGTCCTTCCATCCGGCATAGGGTCCGTAATTGGTGTTCACGGCGCCGTGGTTGACGCACACCGTCCCCGCCTCCAGGGCTTCGGTGAGCCGCAGGGTGGCGGCGAGATCGCGGGTGAAGAGATAGGACACCAGCCCATACTCCGAATCGTTGGCCTGCGCCACGGCGGTCTCCGGATCGGTGAAGGCGGCGAAGGCCACCACCGGACCGAAGGTTTCCTCGCGCATCACCCGCATCTCCGGGGTGCATCCGACCAGGACGGTGGGGGGAAAGTACCATCCGCGCGACAGGGCGGGATCCGAGGGAGGCTGTCCTCCAGCCACCACCCGGGCGCCACGGGCCACCGCATCCGCAATGTGGGCGACGGTGGTCTCCAACCCTTCCCGGGTGGTCATCGGCCCCAGCGCCACCGGCGGATCCGACAGCGGATGCCCCAGGGTCGCCCGCTGCGCCTCCGCTACCACGCGCTGCACCAACCCGTCATGCACCCCGTCGTGGGCGTACACCCGGTTGATGGAACTGCAGGACTGTCCGCAGTTCCGGAACCCCTTGTAGGCAATGGTCCGGGCGGCGAGATCAAGATCGGCATCGGCCAGGACCACCGCCGGACAGTGTCCGCCCAGTTCCAGGGAGACCTTTTTGAGGAAGGGGGCGGCCAGTTGAAGGATGCGCTTCCCCGTGGCGCTGGATCCCGTCATGGCGATCTTGGCCACCTTCGGATGCCGGATCAGGGCCTCGCCCAGACGGGTTCCCGGCCCGGGAATGCAGTTGACCACCCCCGCCGGAAGTCCGCCCTCGGTCAGTGCCGCGCAGAATGCCAGCGGCGAACAGGGCGTCACGGAGGTGGGCTTGACCACGACCGTACAGCCGGCCGCCAGCGCCGGCCCCAATTTCCAACTGAGCAGGGACACCGGATAATTCCACGGCGTGATCAGGCCGCAGACCCCGACCGGCTGCCATTGGATCCAGGAATGCAGGTCCCGCTGCTCGGTGGGATTGGTCCACCCCTCGATCCGCGGCGCCTCGGCGGCGTAGTACTCCAGGGTATCGCAGGCGCCGAGAATCTCGCTCCGGGCCTGGTTGAGGGGTTTGCCCTGCTCGAGGGCCATCAGGCGTCCCAACCGGTCCGCCTGGGTGCGCACATGGGCCGATGCCTTCCGGATCTGCTGCTCGCGCACGTAGGCGGTGGTGCCCGACCACGACCGCAACGCCTTCCGGGCCGCCGCCACGGCGTCTTCCAGGTCCGCCTCCGAGGCCAGCGATACCGTGCCGACCAATTCCCCGTCCGCCGGACACCGGATCTCGGCGCGTCCGCCGTCGGCGGACGGACGGTTCTCGCCGCCAATGTGGAGATTCAAGTGCAGCGGACTTTCGTTCGAGGCGGAGGTCATGGGCGGGGCAGGTTCAGGCCTGGGGATGAATGCAGACCTTTAGTGCTTCGCCGCCTTCCATGAGCGGAAAGGCCTCGGCGATGCGGTGCAGTGGCAGCCGGTGGGTGATGATCCGGTCGGCGGGGAAGCGTCCGCTGTGCAGCAGCGCAAACGCCGCCTGGAAGTCGCTCTTCTTCTCGGAGTAGCTGCCGGAAATCACCAGTTCCTTATAGTGGATGTGATTCACATCCAACGAGGCCACCGGGGAGGATTTGGGAAGTCCGGCGAAGAAATTGATCCGTCCGGCCTTGGCCGCGATCTCCAGCGCATCGTTCTGCGCCGCGGCGGAACTCACCGCGACGATGACCACGTCCGGGCCATGCCCGCCGGTCGCCTGCCGGAGCGCTTCCCGGTGGGCACCATCGGGGGTGACCTGCCACACGCCGTCCACATCAAATCCCCGCGCCCTCTCCAGCCGCGCTGGATTGGTGTCGAGCACGAACACCTTCTGCGCCCCCTGCAACCGGGCGAGCGCCGCGTGCATGATCCCAATGGGCCCGGCACCCATGACCGCCACCGTATCCTTGAGCCCGATGCCCAGGCGGGAATGGGCGTTCATGCAGCAGCCCAGCGGCTCCGCCAGGCTCATCACCTCCGGAGAGATGTCCGAGGTCACCCGGAACAGGTTCCGGTTCCGCACCCCCAGCGCCGGAACCTTCATGCGCGGCGCAAAGGCGCCGTCATGGTGGTAGCTCATCGTGGTGCGGTGCGGTGTCAGGTTCTCACGTCCCATCTCCACGTAACGGTCCTGCCCCTCGACCAGGACGATGTACATCACCACCCGGTCCCCCACCGACACCCCGGATCCGGGCGCCCGGGACTCGATCACCCGGCCGCAGAATTCGTGTCCCAGCACCCTCGGCGGACGGATCTTCGCATCGCCGTGGCGGTAGGTGCGCAGGTCCGTGCCACACACACAGCAGGCCTCGATCTCCAGCAGGACCTCGCCGTCCTCCAGGGTCGGCTCGGGGACGTCCAGCACTGGCAGTTGTTCCTTGCCCAGATAAACGGCGGCTTTCATCAAAGATTCGGGGAAATCAGCGGCGTCAGCTCATCCAGTTCCCCTGGCGGGACGTCCATTTCAGGGTGGTCTTGCGCGCGCGGGTCCAGAACGGGATGGCATCGCGCCCGGTGATGTCCCCGATGCCGAACTTCGACTCGTTCCAGCCGCCGAACCCAAACGGCTCGCGCGGCACCGGCACGCCCACGTTGATGCCGATCATGCCGGC
>JAFLEG010000137.1 GCA_017302195.1 Verrucomicrobiota bacterium | reverse complement strand
GTCGCCGGCAGTTTGGAGGAGTTCACCCAGTTCCATACCGACCACTGGACGGCCTCGCTGCACCGAGGCGTCGAGGCGCTGGTGACCTCCACCGGACTCGCCCAGGTCAACGTGTCGCGCGGGGAGTCCAGCCTCCAGTGGTCCGCGGACGCGAAGCTGCCCCAGTTGTTGCAGGCGTGCCCCATGGACGGCGTCTCACTTGCCGACGGCTCGGGAACGCTCACCGCGCGGCTGACCATCCGGAACGCCCAGACCAACGTGTCCGTGCAGGGCGCCGTCACGCGAGTCACGGGCGACTGGAACGGCGCGACCGTCCGCAATGCCGAGGCGCGGCTGGATCTGGCAGCAGGGCTCCAGAATGATGGGATCGAGATCTCCCGGCTGATGCTCGGACTCCCCCGCACGCCGAGGGCGGTCAATGAGCTTCAACTGACGGGGCGGCTGCTGTGGGCCACCAATTCACTGGTATCCGGGAAGCTGGTGGCCACCAGCCCGGCCCTGGATCTCACCCCGGTGGCCGGATTGTTCCAGGGCGGTTCGGATGGGACGACAGCCGACCGGCCGGCATCACCCGCTCCGTCGGGTGAGCCGTTCCGACTTCCCGTAGGCCGCTTCGAGTGGGACTCCCGCCTCGATGCGCTCTACCTTCGTGAAGTGGCGGTCTCCAACTGGATCACCCGCGCCGAGGTGACCACCGATCGGATCCAGGTGGCGCCCTTTCAATTGACCCTGAATGGGGCGCCCGTTTCGGCCGAGGCGGATCTCCGTCTGAATGCTCCGGGACAGCCGATGGACTTCAAGGCATCCGCGGTGGGGGTGCCGGTGCGTCCGCTGGCGGCGTCCGTGCTGCCCCCGGATCAGGCGGATCTGACCGGGGTCCTCGACGCCGCGGTGGATCTCAAGGGGATCAGTTCCGTGGGTCCTGCGCTTCGCAGCGGGCTCGCGGGCACGGCGTCCCTTTCGGCCACCAATCTCAACTATCGGATTGCCTCGCTGAAATCGCCGTTGATGCGCGTCCTGGTCAAGACCCTGTCGGCGTCCCTCCGATTGCCGTCCATTTCCGAATCGCCGCTGCGGGCGATGGAGCTGCGGGCGACCGCGGGGCAGGGGGTGGTGACCCTGGAGTCCGCCCGCGTGGCGAGCGACGTCTTCATGGCCTCCACCCGCGGCCAGGTGGCCCTCGCTGATGTGTTGACCAACTCCACCCTCCAGTTCCCGGTCACCGTCAGCCTGCCCAAGCAGGGGGCGTGGGATGAGCTGCCCACCTTCCTCACCGTCAAGGGCACGCTGGGGAATCCGCGACCAGACCTGGATGCCCTGGGCCTGGCCCGCGTGCTGCCCAGGCTCCCGGGTACCGCCGGGGAATTGGGCGTTCAGGGCGTCGAGAAGATCGGAGGCGCCTTGGATCGCGTGCTGGGTGGCAAGTCCGGCACCAATTCGACTCCGGGCGCGGCGACAGGGCTGCTGAAGAATCTGCTCGGGGTCCCTCCGGCGGCGACCAATGCGCCCAAGACTCCCCCGAAGCAGCCCTAGCCAGCATACCGCAGAGCGATGGCACTACAGAGACGCAGAGACGCAGAGCAAGGCGGTTTTCCGGTTGTCTCGCGGGATTCGGAGAGCCGCCTTGAATTCCCCAGCCCATCGCCTGGTTTTCTCCGTTTTCTCAGCGCCCCTGTGGTGAACCCATACTTTCCTGCCGCCTGACGGCGCGCCCAGCAAACCATGCCTCCCCAATCCGTCCTCGCCTTCCTCGAAACCCATGCCCGTCGCTTCGTGGACGAACTCTGCGATTATGCCCGGATTCCCAGCGTCAGCGCCCAGTCGCAGCACAAGCCCGATCTGGTCCGCTGTGCCGACTGGATCGCGTCCCGGGCCCGTCGGGCGGGACTTGATGTGACGGTGTTTCCCACGCGGACCAATCCCATCGTGGTGGCCCGAACCCCGCGCACGGACCGGCGGAAGCCGACTTTCCTGGTCTATGGCCACTATGACGTGCAGCCGCCGGAACCCTTGGATCTCTGGACCTCGCCGCCCTTTGAACCGCGCATCCAGGGACGCAACGTCTTCGCCCGAGGCATCAGCGACAACAAGGGCCAGCACCTCGCCCACCTCAATGCCGTGGAGGCGTGGCTGCAGTCCGGCGAGGAACTTCCCTGCAATCTCACCTTCCTGATCGAGGGCGAGGAGGAGGTGGGGTCCGGAGCGCTGCAGGAGTTTCTTCCCAGGCATCGCGGGGAACTGGCCTGTCAGGGAGTGGTGGTCTCCGACAATGGCATTCCCTCCCTGAAGCATCCGGCGCTGACCTATGGTCTGCGCGGCGTTGCTGCGCTGGAAGTGCGCGTGGACGGTCCCTCACGCGATCTGCACTCCGGCGTGTACGGAGGCACGGTGGACAATCCGGCCATGGTGCTCTGCCAGATTCTGGCCCGGTTGAGGGACCCGCGCGGGCGCATCGCAATTCCCGGGTACTATGACGACGTGGCACCGCTGTCGGCCTACGAGCGGCGTCAACTGGCCAAGCTGCCCTTCGATGCCGGGAAGTACCGGCGCTTCCTTGGGGTGCCGAAACTCTCTGGCGAGGCCGGCTTCACTCCGGAGGAACAGCGCACCAGTCGTCCCACGCTGGAAATCAACGGACTGACCAGCGGCTACCAGGGGGAGGGCAGCAAGACCATCATCCCCGCCTGGGCCTCGGCCAAGATCACCCTGCGCCTGGTGCCAAACCAGCAGCCCCGCAAGGCCATCACGGCGGTGAAGCGACAGCTTCAGAAGCTGTGCCCGCCCACCGTCCGGCTGACGGTCAAGCATGGCCACGGCGGCGAGCCCTATCTGGTGGCTCCGGATGGCGCCCTGGCCCAGGCCGCCCTGCGCGCGCTGCAGGCGGGTTTCGGACACGAGGCCCTGCTGGCCCGCGAAGGCGGCAGCATCCCCATCGTCTCCGCCTTCAAGAAGCACCTCCGTGCAGACACCCTCCTGCTCGGCATGGCCCTGCCGGATGACAATCCGCATTCCCCCAACGAAAAATTCTCCCTCGACGCCTACGCCCGCGGCATGCGCATGAGTGCCCACCTCTGGCCGGAACTGGCAGGGGCGGCTTGAAGTGACCGGACTTGGAACCCGGCCGGGTCCCGGGATAGCGTCCGGGCTCCATGCTGGACATCAAGATGCTGCGGGACCGTCCGGACCACGTCCGGGAGCGTTTGGCCACGCGACACGGCGGCGATGAGGCGCGCCTGGAGGAACTGCGGGCGTTGGATGAGCGGCGGCGGGCGGCGGTGTCCGAGGTGGAACAGCTCAAGTCGCAGCGCAACAGCGCCTCCAAGGAGATTGGTGCGCTGATGGGCCAGAAGAAGCTGGCCGAGGCCGAGGCGCGGAAGGCGGAGGTCCGGACGCTTGGGGACCGCATCGCGGCCCTGGACCGCACGGTGGCGGAGAGCGAGGCGGCCCGGGATGCGCTGATGCTGACCCTGCCCAACCTGCCCCACGCCAGTGTGGCGCTGGGGCGCGAGGCCGCAGACAACCCCGAGGTCCGCCGTTACGGCGCTCCCGCGACCTTCGACTTTACGCCGCGCAATCACATCGAGCTCTGCGAGCGTCTGTCGCTGATTGACTTCGCCCGGGGCGCCAAGCTGAGCGGATCCGGATTCCTGCTCTATACCGGCTGGGGCGCCCGGCTGGAGCGGGCGCTGATCCAGTTCCTGCTGGAGCTGCACACCACCGAGCATGGCTACACCGAGGTGGCGCCGCCCTACATCATCGGGGAGCATTGCATGGTCGGGGTCGGGCAGTTCCCCAAGTTTAAGGATCAGGCCTACGCGGTGCAGGAAGGGCTCGATGCCTCGACAATGGGGAAGCTTTACCTCCTGCCCACCGCCGAGGCCCCGGTAGCCAACATCCACCGGGAGGAGATCCTGCCCGCGGTGCGGCTGCCGGTCCGTTACTGCGCCTACTCGCCATGCTTTCGGGCCGAGGCGGGCGCGGCCGGCGTGGGAACGCGCGGCATGATTCGCGTGCATCAGTTCGACAAGGTCGAGTTGATCAAGATCACCACACCCGAGACCGGCTATGCGGAGCTGGAGGCCATGGTGGGCAACGCGGAGCGCGTCCTGCAGTTGCTGGGATTGCACTACCGGGTGATCAACTTGTGCACCGGGGACATGGGATTTGCGTCGGCCAAGACCTACGACATTGAGGTGTGGGCTCCGGGGCAGGGCGCCTTCCTGGAGGTGTCGAGCTGCTCGAACACCGAGGAGTTCCAGGCCCGCCGGATGAACCTGCGCTATAAGGATGCTTCCGGGGAGAACCGGTTTCCCCATGTGCTCAACGGGTCCGGCACCGCCCTGGCCCGGTTGTTTGTCGCCCTCATTGAGACGCACCAGCAGGCCGACGGCAGCATCGCCATCCCGGAGCCCCTGCGCCCCCATCTGCGTGCGGACCGGATCCCGGCGTAGGTGGGCCCGCCGGGGCAGGCTCCGACGGCTCCGACGGCCACGGGGCCCGGTCCAAACAAAAAGGCCCACGGCCCCTTGGGACCGCGGGCTGATATTGGTGGACGGACCCGTGGGAAGCCGGGTCAGTTGGCCGAGATATCAATGCTCTTCGGCTTGGCCTCGGCGGCCTTGGGCAGGGTGATGGTCAGCACCCCGTCCTTGTAGGCGGCCTTCACCTTGTCGGCGACCACTGGCTGGGTCAGTCCCACCTGACGCTCGAAGCGGCCGTAGCGGCGCTCGGTGCGGAGGAATTCGCCCTCCTGGACCTCCTTTTCCTGCTTCCGCTCTCCGGAGATCGTCAGCACGCCGTCGTGGATGGAGACGTTGACATCCTTCCGGTCCACACCCGGCAGTTCGACGCTCACGGTGACGTTGTCGGCATCCTCACGGAGCTCCAGCGCCGGAGTGAAGGCATCCTCCACCGAGCGAAGCCCCACCGAACCTTCGAAGATGCGGTCCAGATCGCGGCTGAAGTTGAGCAGGGACGCCAGCGGGCTGGCGCCATAGGCGGGAGACCGACGGGTAACGAGAGTATTCATATGCGTGTTGTTCCTTTCGATGTTTTCGGTGCGATTGAATCGCGACGAACATGGCTGCATACGGAATGCCGGAGGAACGGCATTGAAAAATCCCCGCGTTTTCGCGGGTCACCGGACGGGTGGATCTGCGAAACGGGACGCGCTGGGACAAGACTTCCCAGCGGCGTTCAACGGGAGGTTACACGGTGTCCCAATCGGGGCGCCTAACGCTTCTTGAGGCCCACGCTGCTGCCCCGCTTGGCAATTTTCCGGCTGGTGGTGACCTTGGTAACGGTGCCGGTCTTCAGGTAGCGGGTCTTGACGGCGTCCAGGATGGCATCCCGCCGGTCGTACAGCCGCTTCAGGGGGCGCGGCGGAACCCGGCTGAGCACGTAGGCGCTGATCAGGGGCAGCGCGAGGGTGCTGTCGGTGTAGCAGACCACGCTGTCGGGCAGCTTGTCGGGGTCCACCTTGCCCCAGCTCACCGCTTCGGCCGGCGTGGCGCCGCTGAGCCCCCCGGTGTCCGGCCGGGCATCCGTGCACTGGAGGAAGTAGTCGTGCCCCTTTTCCCGGATGCCCATGACCTCCTGAATCTGCGGCTCGGTCTGGAGCATGAAGTTCTTCGGGCTGCCCCCGCCCAGGATGAACACGCTGCTGGTGTGGCGGGTGGACTTGGCGTGGTACACGATCCCGGCGGTCTGGTTCACATCGCGGTTCACGTCGAACATCAGTCGGGAGTCGCGCAGGGCCATGGCGGCGACATTCATCCCGATGGAGCTGTCGCCGGGGCTGCTGGTGAAGATGGGAATGCCGCACTCGTAGGCGGCGGCCAGCACCGAGCTGTCCTTGAGGCCCAGGCGGCGTCCCCGCTCGCTGACGTATTTGCCCAGCAGGTGATGGAACTCGTCGGTGCCCATGGGACGCTGGAACTCCGGGCCCTGGATCACCTCGCGCACGAAGGCGTCGGTGTCGAGCAGGACGTTGTAGTCGAACAGCACATCGTAGATCCGGATGACCCCCTCGCGGTGCAGTTCTACGTCATCCATGAACGGCGACCCGCTGTGCAGGTGCATGTCGAGGCCGAAGTGGAGGTCGTGATAGAGGTTGGCGCCGGTGGAGACGATCCAGTCCACAAAGCCGGCCTTCATCAGCGGAATCAGGCAGCTTTTCCCAAGTCCGGCCGGGGTCAGGGCTCCGGTCAGTGACAGGCCCACGAAGCCGTCCTCCGGCAGCATTTTGCGCGTGAGTAACTGGCAGGCCTCGCGCAACCGCCCGCCGTTGTAGGCGAGCATCGTCTGGTCCACGAGATCCGCGGCGGAGATGTTGCGGCCGACCCCGAGCGGATTGAGGCGGGGGTAATGGGCAAATTTGCGGGACAGGGGACGCTTCGACGACGCGCTCATGGTCGGCGGAGTCTCCGGAGCCGCCCCCCGGTTTGCACGGATTTTCGGGCCGGACCCACGCTGCAAACGGGGCGGGCGTTCACCGCGGAGGCTCTGGGGGCGCGGAGGAAGACCGACGGGACGATGGAGCAACACCCCGGGCGAGGGCGCTCCCCAGCAGGAGTTACTGCAGGGTTGCAGCGAGCGCCTCTGTGGCCATCGGCCTGAGGGTGCGCCTACTTGGCGGCTGCCGTCGGGTCGCCCGCATACTCGATGCGGAGGATCTTGCTGTCCTTGTTGTCGCCCCAGTTGGTGCCGAACTCGATGAGGTAGAGGCAGCCGTCGGCTCCCAGTTCCATGTCCATCGGACGCTTGAACGTCATTCCCGGCAGGAAGCGCTCCATCTTCACAATCTGATCCTTCTCGTCGAGCTTCACCGCGATGATCCAGTTCCGGGTCCACTCGTAGATGAACAGGGTGTGATCGAAGGCGGCGGGCAGCTTGTGCGGGGACTGGAGCTTGGGATCAAAGTAGTACACCGGACCCGCCATCGCCGTGCGGCCGCCGGAGCCCACCGGGGGAAACTTCGTGGATTGGGAGGACGGATAGTAGATGAACGCCGGCTGGGCGGGCGGCAGTTCCCGGATGCCGGTGTTGTTTGGCGAATCGTTGATGGGATGCTCCGGATCGTAGAGCGAGGGCTTGAAGTCCTTGGTCATCCAGGGCTCCGCTTTGGGAGGCCATTCGGATTCGGGCTTCCCGGCCTTCTTGGCGGCCTCGCGGGCGGCATTGGCGTCGAGATACTTCTGCCGGGCCACGTAGTCCACAGGGGCATAGGGCTTGTTGTTGGCCACAAAGTAGGGCCATCCAAAGAATCCCGGGCCCCGGGCCTGGTTGATTTCGTCGTGTCCCGCGGGTCCCCGTTGGGGATCGGGGCCACCGGCGTCGGGACCCACCTCGCCCCAGTAGAGGAATCCGTTCTTGGGATCCACGGAGATGCGGAATGGGTTGCGGTTGCCCATGACATACACCTCGGGACGGGTCCCGGCAGTTCCCGGCTTGAACAGGTTGCCCTCGGGAATGTCGTAGCCGCCTCCGGCGCGGGGCTTCACGCGCAGGATCTTTCCGGTGAGCGCATTGGCATTGGCCGGGGCCCGCTGTCCGTCCCACGGGTAGCGTCCGGGCCTCGGGTCATTCGGGGAGAATCCGTCGGAGTCGAAGGGGTTGGTGTTGTCGCCCACCGACACGTAGAGATTGCCGTCGGCATCGAAGGCGAGCGATCCCCCCACATGACAGCACTGCTCGCGCTGCACCGGGATGTCGAGAATGGCCACCCCGTTGGCGGTGTCGAGGGTGTCTCCCTTGAGGGCATACCGGGAGACCCGGATCACCCCGGACTTGCCCTGCCCGTCGTGGGTGGTCTCGGGAAGGGAATGGTTCACGTAGATCCAGCCGTTCTCGGGGAACTTTGGATCCAGCGTGATGCCCAGCATGCCCTCCTCCAATCCGTCGAAGACCGGCACCCGCCCAATCTCGACTGCCGCGTCGGCGCCCGGCTTGAGCATCTTGATGACGCCCTTGCGCTCCACGAAGAACACGCGGCCGTCCGGGGCCACGGTCAGTTCCATGGGATCCACCAGCGTGTCCTTCAATTCGCCGCCCACGGTCTGGTCCTGATCCAGGATCACCTTGCGAAAGGCGGACTCGGGAGGAAGCCATCCGCTGGCGGCGTTCCGGGAGGCCGCCCCCGCGGCGGTGGGTGACTGGGTCTGCTGGGCGAGGGCGGCGGTGCCGGCGACGCCCAGGGAGAGAAGAAACACGGGGAAACGCATGCGCGCGGATGGACTGGCAGGGTTCGCCGAATAATCAAAGCGATTTCCAGGAGTGCCGCGCCGCCGCGTACGCGGCCCTGCGGACCGAATCTTTTCCGATTCCAGGTTTGACACCGAAAACGCGGCTTGATTACTTCGTCCCTCTTTTTGTCAGGAGAATCCGTTATGTACGCAGTTCTGGAGACCGGTGGAAAACAGTATCGTGTGGCGCAGGGCGACACGCTGGAGATCGAACGTTTGGAGGTCGAAGCGGGTCAGCCGTTTACCTTTGAGCGGGTGCTCCTCGTGAACAACGAAGGCCAGGTCGCCGTTGGAGCACCCACGGTGGCAGGCGCCAAGGTCGTGGCCGACGTGGTCGAGCACATCCGTGGCGACAAGAAAATCATCTTCAAGATGAAGCGCCGCAAGGGGTACCACAAGAAACAAGGGCACCGCCAGGAGCTCACGGTCGTCAAGATCACCGGCATCACCGCTTAACACTCAAGCAGACGAAGAAGGAGAGACACACATGGCTCACAAGAAAGGTCAGGGAAGTTC